>DAHXOM010000376.1 GCA_027364825.1 bacterium
AGATAATAGTATGTGGGAAAAAATGGAGAAAGAAGCAAGAATATTTAAGGAAAATATCAAACGTGGTGCTATTTCTTTTACCAATGAGCCGAAAGAAGACATAGTTCTAACTATTAAATATTCTCCGGATAAGGTTACAGAGCATTCAAATCACAAAAAAGATTAAAGATGGATTGTTCAAAAGTACATTGAAACTCCTCGAATTTCGCAACGCAATGTGAGTATACATTGTGGCTACGGTTAAGATAGTAACGGTATCAGTAACGATGCCTGATCTTGACATGAGACAGTGAATCCTTTTTACCTTTGAAGAACAAGATAAAAAGGCGATTCGTCTTCCCCGTTAAATATCTGACAATACTTTATGGCTTGCGCTAAGACGTACCGGGGGCAGACATTAAATCACCTTCCAAAGGAATACGGTATTGAAATTTTTACCATTTCGGGATATAAGATAAAAAAATAAGGCATTATTCCATTATTCATAGTCATATTAATTTGGAAATTTAAAAAAATGAAAACAGCAAGCATCACTAAGAATAAAGTATTAAAACAGCTGAAAATACATAACCAGGATCTGAAAAGGTATGGCGTCAAAAGAGTCGGCTTATTCGGCTCTTTTGCACGAAATCAAGAGAAGCCCGGGAGTGATATCGATCTCGTTGTCGAGTTTGATCCTTCTGCTTTTGGGACAGACATGAAAGGACTTTTTGATGCTTATATGAGTTTATCTTATTTTTTAGAGAACCTGTTTGGCAGAAAAGTGGATATTCTGACCCTTGAAGGAGTAGAAACCATAAGAGTCAGGGGAGTCGCTGAAGAGATTAAAAAGAGTTTAATCTATGTCTAAAAGGGGAGACAGGGAATTCCTTTATGACATCAAAGAGGCTATAGAAAGAATTAAAGACTATATCGGCGAAATGAGTTATGAGGATTTTTTACAAAAAACCATAATACAAGATGCGGTGGTTCGTAATCTTGAAATAATCGGTGAAGCGGTAAAAAATCTTTCTAAGAACCTTACCAAAAGCCACAGTGATATTGAATGGAAAGATTTTGCCGGAATCAGAGATAAAATTATCCACTTTTATTTCGGGGTAAACTGGAGCATTGTATGGTCGGCAATAAAAGACAAATTGCCGAAATTAAAAGGAAAAGTCGAAGAACTCTTAAAATAAAGGAAAGTTTCAGGGGCGAGTATAAACATTGCGCGGATTGTGTATGTATAAAATTGTAACGCCCTTTTATCCCTCTTAGACTAAAAGGGATAACGAAGATGCCGAATAACCGAAACTACCGGGAACACTACCCTTATTTCATTTTTTAAGACCGGATTCTCCCGCATAAAGCGCGGTACGGGCTGCTCAAGGGCGGAATGCCAACAAAGAGTTGGGCAGGGCTTGCCCTGCCCCTACGGGGAAATAATAATATATTGAAAATCCTTTCACACGCGGCAAACTGATAAAAAAGCTCAGAGGAACACGCAGAAATTATTACAGGTTACGGGTGGATAACTACTGGGTATTTTATACGATCGAGGGAAACAAAGTTATACTGCTCCGGGTTATAAGCAAGAAAGATGCAGATCGTTTTATTCAGAAATTATAGCAACAAGGAAGAAGATTTTCGGCTTAGAAGGCCAGTTTCAGAAGATAATGGATCCCGCCTGCGACCAGCATGGTAAACGGGAATGTAATGACCCAGGCATAGACAATCTTTTTTCCTATGCCCCATTTTACCGCGGAAAGCCTGCGAGTTGAACCCACACCGAGTATACTCCCTGTTATGGCGTGTGTCGTACTCACCGGCAGGCCGAGAGATGCCGATGCAAGAAGCACCGTCGCACTTGCGGTCTCGGCCGCAAAACCATGGACCGGCTGCAGCTTCAGGAGATTGACGCCGAGGGTCTTTATGACCTTCCATCCTCCGAAACTGGTGCCCAGTGCCATGGCAAACGCACAGATACTGATGACCCACAGGGGCACTTTAAACGTACTGAGCATCCCCGCATTGATAAGCGCCATCGTGATTATACCCATTGTTTTCTGTGCATCGTTCATGCCGTGCATCAGGGCCATATAGCCCGATGACAGGATCTGGAGCTTGCCGAATACCCTGTTTATCTTTGAGGGCGGAATGCTCCTCAGCAGCCACATCAAAAGCCACATCAAAAGAAAGCCGAGCAGAAAGCCGAACAACGGAGAGACCGCAAGCGAGACCAGAATTTTCAAGATACCCCCGGCTTCCAGGTATGCAATATTGCTTGAGAAGATTACTGCTCCGATAATACCGCCGATCAACGAGTGAGAACTGCTTACCGGCAGGCCCATAAGGACCGTAATAAAGGACCATATAAAAGCCGCAAGCATGGCCGAGAAAATAGCAACCTGGCTAAGATGCTGGGGGGCAACTATGTCGCTGCCGATTGTCTTCGCAACCTTGGTGCTCAAATAAGCACCGATGAAATTCAATACCGCTGCCATGATGACTGCAAAGAACGGGGATAAAACACGGGTCGAAACGACGGTTGCTATGGCATTGGCAGAATCGTGCCATCCGTTGGAGAAATCGAATAAAAGGGCCATGATGATTACAACGACGAGGAGGAACTGCGGGCTATGCATTTTTAAGGACTACACCTTCGATGATATTGGCCACGTCTTCACACCGGTCGATGGCCATCTCCACGATCTCATAGATCTCTTTAAGCTTGATGATGTTTACCGGATCCGGCACATTGTCGAACAAAGACGTCATGGCTTTTCTCAACACTTGATCGCCCTCGTTTTCCACGGTATTGACCTCGATGCAGCTCTTGAGGATTAACTGCGGGTTCTTAAGGTTCCTCAAATCCTTTATTGCCTGCTTCACCACTTTCATCGCTTTCTGCAGGATCAACGTAAGCTCTTTGATCTCCGGGGTTGGCTTTTGTACCTTGTAAAGCCACAACCTCTGCGATGCAGCTTCCACAAAATCCATAATATCGTCCATCTTGGTAATCAGTTCGTGTATGTCTTCACGATCAATGGGCGTTATAAAGGTCCTGTTGAGTTTGTCTATGGCTTGATGGGTAATCTGGTCGGCTTCGTGTTCTAACTCTTTTATTTTTTTAACCTTTTCAGCCAGGTCCGTGTAGTCATCAAGAAGATTGAGCAGGGCAACAATCCCTTCTTCTATTTTTTCCGCAGCATTTTCAAAGAGGTCAAAAAATTTTTCATCTCTTGGAAAGAGTCTTAACATACAGGTTACAGTATAACCCTGTAAAAACCCCGTCAAGGAAATGTATAAGCCGGAATGAACTACCCTGAAGGCCGGATTGAGACTATAAGAAAAACAGCGTTACCTTGTTTTTCTGAGCATCTTACCGGGCAATGCCTTTGTATGCACGCCCTTTTTAATCACGGTAACGCCGTTAACTATTACCGTGTCAATGCCCGCGGGATATACGTGGGGCTGCAGGTATGTTGCCCTGTCCTCCATACGTTCGGGCGAGAAGAGAACGACATCGGCAAAATATCCTTCTTTGATCATGCCTCTTTGTTGTACACCGGCACGTTGGCCGGGCAAAGCGGTCATTTTATAAATTGCCTGTTCAACACTTAACATACCGGTTTTAACAAAATCCGTAAAAACCCTGGGATAGGTTCCGTAAGCCCGCGGATGCGGTTTGCCTTCATACAGCGGTCCGTAATCCGCACGGAGTCCCGCATCAGAACCAATGGATACGTAAGGCTTTGTGAGTATGCGTCTCAGGTTGTCCTCGTTCATGGCAAAATAGATCGCCGTTGTCATAAGTCTTTCCTTGATAAGGATGTGGTAAATGGTTTCCAGCGGAGGCATGCCGAGCTCCGATGCCGCCTGCAGAATGGTTTTACCTTCAAATTTTTTGTAACCGTCGGTAAAGCTCTGCGAGATCATGATCCTGGAAAAGTAATCATGCATGTCCGTGTGCTGTGCGTTCAGCTCGCCTTCGATCCTGCTCCGCATGCTTTTATCCTCAAGCCTTTTGATAGCCGCTTCTGTCGAATCGGCATACACCCAGTCAGGCATGACCGATGCAAGGCCCGTGTATGCGGACAGATAAGGATAACGGTCTGCAGCCACATCAATGCCTTGATTTTGTGCAGTTTCTATAAGGTCGAATACCTTATCTATCTTGTGCCAGTTTTCGGGATGCATGGTCTTCAGGTGGCTTATCTCAACCCGCAGACCGCCTTTTTTGCCTATCTCCAATGCTTCCTCAACCGACTCGACAAGCATCCTGCCTTCGGAACGCATATGCGTGGCGTAAATACCCCCGTAATCGGCAACGACCCTCGCAAGTTCTATAATCTCTTTTGTGTCGGCATAAGCGCCGGGCGTATATGCAAGTCCCGTTGACATACCGATTGCACCGGATTCCATAGAGTCTTTTACCAATGCTTTCATCATTTCCAGTTCTTTGTTTGTGGACCGGGCAGTCTTTCTTCCCATGACTGAACCCCGTATGGTCCCCTGCCCGACCAGCATTGCGATATTGATTGCGGTACCCTGTTTTTCAACCAGCTCGATATAATCCGAAAGGCTTTTTATATTCAGGCTTAATTTATAGCTGTCCCCGTATTGCTGTTCCCTTTCCTGCTTGATGATCCCGTCCACGGGCGCTATCGAATAACCGCAGTTTCCGTTCACTTCTGTTGTAACACCCTGCCGGATCTTGCTCTCTGCATAAGGGTTCAAAAGGATATGGTAATCGGAGTGAGAATGTATATCGATGAAACCGGGAGAAACCGTCATGCCCGATGCATCGATAACATGGTCTGAAGATAAACTCGTTTTTGAGATACGGTTTATCTTATCGCCGGCTATTTCCACATCTGCAAAAAATCCGCTGCTCCCGCTTCCATCAACAACAAAACCATTTTTTATTACGAGCGTATCATTCATGGGTAATAATCCTGTTCACGTTAACCAAAAAATGCAATGGGAAAATTTGTTCATGTTTGTTCTATTTCATGGCTATAATACCGTACTGATGATCGCCGGACGGACCCTTGACAACAACATCGAAGTATTTTTTCAGCAAAGCAAACGCTTCATCGTAGGAAATTCTTTCCTCGAGCGGCGGGCCCGTGGGGCTCGGCTCCTTTTTATGGTCTATCATGACTAATCGCCCGTTATCCTTCATGAGCCTTTTTAACTCTTTGATAAAGGCATCCCTGTCGTATGCTTCATGCAGCATGTTCACGTTGATAATTATATCGGCAATCTTATCCTCCAACGGAATACTCGCTTCTTTTGAAAGAACTGGTTTTACATTTTTCGCCTTGCGTTTCTCCATCTCCTTCTCAAGAAGAGTAATCATATCCCCGGAGAGATCAACCGCGTAGACAAGTCCCTTTTCTCCCACAAGCGCTGACAGAGGAAAGGTATAAAACCCTGTACCGCAGCCCACGTCTATCACAACCATACCCCCTGCAACACCGGCTGCCTTTAATATCGTATCCGGCTGTTCATACTCGAGGCGCCGGGGATTATTTAAATTGTGTGCATGTTCGGGATTAAATTTGTGCATAAATGTTATTTAACATAAACATTTTACCGGTGAAGTCAATTTCGATCGGAGGACACTGCGTTGTGCAGCAGGGAGTTTTTTGTGGGGGGCGGAAAAGTGTGCCGCCCCCTGTTTTGATTTGTGATGTTGATCAATCCTCGAGAATAAAGGTGATATTCATGGTGACACGGTATTCTGAGACCTTGCCGTCCTGAATCTTTGCTTTCTGCGACACGATCTCAGCTCCTGTAACATTCCTCAATGTCTTGTTTGCCCTCTTCATACCATCATTAAATGCCTCTTGCCATCCTTTGGTGGATGACGCCACAACCTGCGTTACTCTTGCTACTGCCATATTACACCTCCGTTTTTAGTGTTTTTGAGAAGTTTATAAAATACTTTGCACCGGACCATAACGTTACGAATAATGCGACCCATACAAACAGCGTGCCTACCCTCTGAAAATTCACATCAAAATAGGTATAATGAACCAGCAGGCCGAAAACAGCGGCTATCTGAAAGTTCATTTTGTATTTTCCCTCGAGAGAAGCGGGTATGATAAGGCCTGAACTGGCGGATAATGCCCGTAAGCCAGTTACTGCAAACTCCCTCCCTATAATAAGAACGACGATCCATGCATGCAGTCTGTTAATGGACACAAGCATGATCATGGCAGTGGCTATGAGGAGCTTATCCGATATAGGATCGAGCAGCTTACCGAGGGTTGTGGTTCCTTGATACTTTCTTGCAAAATAACCGTCAAAGAAATCCGTAAGTCCGCCTATGCCGAATAAAACAGCACCTATAAAACTTATAAGCTCAAGTGTTCCAATCTCTGATGGAGGTGTGTATCTTATAATCTCGAACAGCACAATCATAAAAGGAATGATGAATATCCTCGACAGGCTGAGGATATTGGGCAGTGTCTTTATTTCGTTTGAAATCTTGTCATGCATCGATAAATACCACCCCTTCGCCATGGAACGAGATGAAACTATTGTTGCTGTAATGTTTTACCGTAGACTGCCTCGGGATCAGTTTTCCATACCACCCTATTAAAGAGCTAAGTCTTACCGACAGGTAATATTCCGTACGAACATTGATGCTGTGCAGATTGTTGTGCAAACCGACAAACACATCGGCTGTTCCCCTGATCTGGGTTACGTTTATGTTCTTGTCCGCCTGAATCTCGACCCTTCCGTTCTCCCATTCGAGATCCCCCTGAAACGCTATAAGCCTCTCATCATCGATGAACATGGATTCATTCTTCAGATTGAACTCTTTTATGTTGTTATAATCACTCTTTAAGACTAATGCGCCTTTCCCGTAAACGAGAACGATGGGGTCGTCCTTTTTCTCCGCAAAAATTGATTTTGTATCTTTGCCCCTGTATCGCTTGTATGCCTGTTCAATCGTAAGGCTCTCGGTAAGGTTAACAATCCCTCTATCCCTCACATAGATGATATTGCCGCTTAAATTAAAAAGTATCATGGAGTCGTTTATGAAATTGACCGCAGCGCCGAACTTCGATAAGGACGTCTTTTCTGTTATAGCGGATATCCCATCGTCAGATTGTTCGGTGATGGGTTTCTTTTCTTGTCGTAAGTCCGGATTTCCGGCCGTTTCACCACCCTGCGCGTTTGTCTCTGATTCCTTTGCAACAGCCTGCTTTTCCTCCGGGAGACTTTCTGTTTGGACCGGTTGTTCTCCGGATTGACCGGGTTCCCGTACGCTGGGTTCTTCGCCGGCTGTGTAGTGCTGGTCCATGAGTTCCTGTTCGTCTGTGGCAGACGGACCGCGCTCTGTCTCGATAATTTGTTCTTCCGTATGATCCTCTGCACCTGATTGTCCGGCGTCTTGCTGTTCAACAACGTTTCCCTGTGTACTGCCGGTACTTGTCGAATCGGGCTGCTGCACGCGTGCTTCTTGCTCTGCAATCATTTCAGGAAAGGGTACTTTCTGGTACGGTTGGACGGCTTTGTCTTTCCCAATGGGTTCCTGTACAATATCCTCTGTGGATACTTCTGATTCAACCGACGCATTGGACCCGCCCCTTTGTATCTTTTTTACCTGTTCATCCATTCCCGCCTTGTTAAACATTTCTATTGCTTCATCCGCCCTATTGAGCTGCAACAGAGCCTTGCCGTGCAACTTTAAAATCGTTTTGTTTTCCGGTTCTTTTTGCAGAACCATGGAAAATT
This sequence comes from bacterium, assembly GCA_027364825.1. Taxonomy (GTDB): domain Bacteria; phylum JAMCPX01; class JAMCPX01; order JAMCPX01; family JAMCPX01; genus JAJYLM01. Next base: position 7,735 of record DAHXOM010000376.1, read on the forward strand.
CTTTTATCGCATTGTCGGGCTGATTATTTTTAAGATAAGCTACGCCGAGATTTGTACGAAGGGACGCTGTCTGCGGATAACGGGTTATAAGTTCCTCGTATATCTTTACAGCCTTGTTAAATTGTTCGAGCTTGAGCATGATGATTGCAAGGAGGTTTAGTGCCCTGTCGTCCGTAGGATGCGTGTAGAGTACTCTTTCGATCTCGTCCTTTGCATCTACATAATTTTCCTCTGCAATATACTTTTTTGCTTTTTCCATTGCTTTCTCATGCATGTTATTTTGTGAAAGACGCTTTATTTTCGCCATTATCACCTCTGTGTATATCCCTTCATTTGCGAGAAGGCTTTCAAGACCTTTGTAACATACCACTGCGTTTCCGGATACGGTGGTATACCGTTATATTTCATAACTGCCTTTTCCCCTGCATTATACGCTGCTATTGCTTTTATGTAGTTGCCGTTAAAAATGGTATACAGGTATTTAAAATATCTTACCCCTGCCTCTATATTTTCTTTTGGCGCGTAAAGATTTCCGATATTCATGGTCCTGGCCGTTGAAGGAAGCAATTGCATAAGTCCAACAGCACCGGCAGATGATATGGCATAAGGCATAAAATTGCTCTCCACCTTTATCATAGCCATTATCAGTAAAGGGTCCACCCCGTATTTTTCAGAGATTCCGTATACCTTCCCCTGAAGTTTTGACGGGGATATCTGCACATGATTGTATGATCCGTCATCCCTGAATAAAAATTTATACTTCTTGCTTGTCGGTACATTCGTAAAATGCACCACATTGTTGCTGTCGATATAAGAATAGATACCGGCATGCGCTGCCCCGGTGTCTGCAATGAACAACTTCACTGCCAAAACGCAAAGGATAAAAATTATTTTTTGACAGGGGCTGTTTACCATTTTTACCTAACTTGTATAGGTAGAATTAATGCGGACATAATCATACGTAAGATCACAGGTCATTACGTTGAATTTTTTGTTTCCTGCGCCAAGGTCTATGGTAAGCTGTATTGTTCTGTTCTTCATGGAGTTCCTTACCTTCAGCAAGGCATCGTTGTCGATACCCTTGCCGCAGTTAAATACTATCTGCTTGCCGATCCATATTTTTAACGTAGATTCGTTCGCATACAGGCGTGCAGCGCCCACGGTTGCAACGATCCTTCCCCAGTTGGGATCTTCCCCGAAAAATGCAGTTTTAATAAGCGGCGAATTTGCAAGTCTGAAGGCGATCTTTCTTGCGTCTTCTTCTGTTTTTGCTCCCTGAACATCGACCTCGATTACCTTGCTTGCACCCTCCCCGTCTTTAACCATTTTTTCTATCAGCTCTTTTGATAAATCCATCATTGCCTGTTCAAAAAGCTGATAGTTCTTACCGTCCTCGGGAATGGTTTCGTTTTGCGCCAGGCCGTTTGCAAGGACCAATACCGTATCATTGGTGCTCATCTCACCGTCTATCGTGATCCTGTTGAACGACATGCCGGTCGCATGCAATAATGCTTTTTTAAGAGCACCGGGAGAAATAGCGGCATCCGATGTAAAAAATGCAAGCATGGTTGCCATGTGCGGCTGTATCATGCCCGATCCCTTTACAAACCCAGTCAGGATAACCTCTTTGCCGCTTATCTTCAACCGCCTTGAACCATATTTCGGTACGGTATCTGTTGTCATGATTGCCCGTACAGCATCCATAAATCCCTGTCTTGAAAGATCATTTTTCAAGGCAGCTATCTGTGTTATGATTTTATCTACCGGCAATCTTCTTCCTATAACACCGGTGGATGCTACGAGGATCTCTTCGGGTTTCGAGTTAAAGCCTTTGGCATAGGCATTGATAATTTCGTTAACATCCTTTATTCCGCTCTGGCCTGTTGCTGCATTTGCTATACCACTATTGGCAACGATGATCCGTTTTTGTCCCTTTTTCAGCTGGTTCATCGAAACAACAACCGGCGCAGCCTTAATGGCATTTGTTGTGAACATGCCTGCAGCTATAGCCGGGACCTCCGAATAAATAACTGCCAGATCCTTTTTCCCGTCTGTTTTAATCCCGCTTGCCGCCCCTGCGTATAAAAATCCTTTTGGTAGTGATAGTGCCATATTTAACCTTCCTTAAAAACTATACATGTATTTTTTAAATAAGGCATAACGTTTGCTATTCTTTCTCCTTCGCTCAGTTCCCTCTTTTTATCCACCTTGCCATAACCTGCCCTTACTCCTATTAGCATAGATGATGAAAATCTCATAGCATTTTGTAGAATCTCGACAATATGCGTACAGCCGGTTGCATGACCAAGGGTATCTGCGATCTTTTTGTTTATACCCCTTTCCACTTTAAAACCTATTATATTCCGGATGCTTGCAAGCGCACCGGGACATCCGTAATATGGAACCCTTATCATCTTTGCATCTGCATCGACGATTTGTCTTGTGGTAAGATCTATCTTGATCTCCGCACTTATGCTGTGGTGCAGATCCAACAATGATGCCGCTACGACAACGGTGTTTTGATCGATAGGGTGTAACTGTATATTGATATTCCTTTCGTATACGTCATTCATGCTGCAGATCCTCCCCTGCCGGAACAAACCAGAAATCACCCATATCGCCATTCCTGTATTCTTTAAACTGGATCTTTAGTTTCATACCCACCCTTGCTTTTTTTACATCTTCAAGGAAAACGTTCTGCATAATCAGCGTGTCCGAGCCTTCGACCTTGACAAACGCACAAACATAAGGTGTCTTACCATAGAAAACAGAGGTAGCATAATAAACGATCGTATACGTTATGATCTTCGCGGTGCTTCCCAGCTTCACCCATTTGGTTGGCGCATAACATTCATTGCAGTTGATCCTCGGGGGGAGCCATACCTTGCCGCAGTGTGTACATTTCGTTCCATACAGCTGCTTATTGTCCCGTATCTCTCTGAAAAATCTGGAAATGCCTCCGTAGGTGTATTTGTAGGTAATATCCATGATATCGGGGACCTCAAGGGGTGCATCTATAGAAGGATTACCATTCAGTTCATCATGAAACGCTTTTTCTATAAGCTCTTTGGGAACTTTAATTTTTTTCGAGGCCTCTTCAAGCCACTGTTCCTTGTTTTGTATCATAAGCTCTCCTTTACCTCTTTCCCCTTGCTTGTTGCACCCTTGCTCCCTTGCTTCCTTTTCCCTTTGTCCTCTTCATCCTCGCACCCTTGACCCCTTGCCCTTTTGTCCCCTTTCCTCTTTGAACCCTTATCTTATCCTGTCTTTCGACGATCATCGCCGCTGTCCATGCTGTTGCCGGGCCTCCTATGCTCTGGACAAGCCCCACGCGGGCATTTTTAACCTGTCGTTTCTCAGCTCTGCCCTGGACCTGCAGCGCCGCTTCACCGGTCTGCATAACACCCGTAGCTCCCACTGCATGTCCACATCCTATCAGACCGCCGCTCGGGTTTACCGGAAGACTGCCCCCCATCTCGACAACACCGTCCTCTATTAATTTGCCTCCGTCTCCGGGCTTGCAAAAATTGAACGCTTCATAAGAAAGTATCTCGGCACCGGTAAACGCGTCATGCAGTTCTGCAAAATCCAGTTCTTTTATTGGATTTTTTATACCGGCCATCTTATACGCATCGTTGCCGGCATACAGGCTCGATGTAAATATAGTTATATCGTCTCTTTCCCCGGCAAATGCCTTGTCCAGGGAAAGGCCGACACCCGTTATCCATGCGGGATTGTCCGACAGGGACTTTGCCACCTTTTCCGATGCAAGGATTATAGCAGATGCGCCCTCTGAATAAAGGCAGTTGTCATAAAATTTAAACGGATAGGTAATCATTTTTGAATTTAATACATCATCGACTGTGAGCAGCTTTGGACTCTGTGCAATCGGATTGTTTATGGCATTTTTATGGTTTTTGACGGAAACCATTGCCATTTGCTTCTCGGTCGGTGTCCCGTACTTGTCTATATGCGCTATCATCGGCAGTGCGTACGATGCCGCGGCTGTCAGACCCATGGGGTTTTCGAAGGTCATGTCTCCTGAAAACAGTATTGCCTTCAGAGTTTCGGGTGTGGGATGCCCAACAGCATAGTTGTAATTGTCGGTTGCTTTCTCAACGCCGAGTACCATGACAATATCGTATAACCCGGAGGCGATCCATGTCCATCCGACAAATACAGCTGCCCCGCCTGTCGCCCCTCCTGTTGCAACCCTTACGGATGGTTTCAATCCCATGCCGATATAGTTATGAATATAAACGTCAGGCATAAACTGTCGTTCGAAGAATTCATTATAAATGCCGTACACAACACCGCCGACGTCCTTTTTGTCGATACCGGCGTCTTCGAGGGCAAGTTTGGCAGCATCATATGCAAGCTCGTAGTATGTTTTTTCAATCCATCGCGCCTTGAATGCCGTGGTTCCTACTCCAACAATGCCAACCTTATTCATTGAAACTCCTTTATAGACTTTCTTTCATATCATAGTTATAGATTTTATCCAGTTTTTTTGTTTTCCGCCCTGCGGGATACACGACACAGTTTTTTCAAGGCCGGGCATTCCGCGGCAGCAATGAACAGACGGCATTGGGTACGGTTCATTGCAATTTTTATCCGGTATGTTAGTCTGCCCGTGGAGGCCAATCTATGGCCACGGCAATAATCAATAAAAGGATGGCTCATGAAAAAACTTTTAACACTTTCCGGGACAAGGCTTGCGGAGATGATACGCAGGAAAGAGGTCACGTCGCTTGACGTGGTCAAAACTCACATTGCACACATCAAACGGGTAAACCCTTCCATAAACGCGGTTGTAAAGGACCGCTTCGATGCCGCAATTGCCGAGGCAAAAGCTGCGGACAAGCGTGTAAAGGATTCATCTCCTGAATCGCTACCGCCTTTTCATGGGGTCCCGTGTACTGTTAAGGAAAGCTTTTTGCTCACCGGTATGCCGAACACTTCCGGGCTTGTTGCACGAAAGGACATTATTGCGGATCATGATGCAACTGCAGTTGCTCGGTTGAGGAAATCAGGCGCTATACCCCTCGGTGTAACCAATATACCCGAGCTGTGCATGTGGATGGAGACGGACAACAGGCTCTATGGCCGGACAAACAACCCCTACAACACCAAGCACATTGTCGGAGGCAGTTCAGGAGGGGAGGGTGCAATCATCGGTTCGGGCGGCTCACCGTTCGGTGTGGGCGCCGACATAGGAGGATCTATAAGGATGCCGGCTTTTTTTAACGGTGTTTTCGGTCATAAGGCAACAGGCGGGCTTGTTCCAAACTCCGGTCAAGTACCCTCTTGCAAGGAATGAAGCGCTCAGGTACCTTACGACAGGCCCCCTGGCACGCAGGGCTTAAGACATTATGCCGTTACTCAGGCTCATGGCAGGCCCGGACAACGAGGATACGGGATGCACCGCGATGAAGATCGGCTCAGTCACTGATGTCAGGATCCAGGGATTGACCGTTATCGATGTCGAGGACAACGGCAGGACCCGCGTGAGCAGTGACCTGAAAAAAGCACAGCAAAGGGCAGCCGACTTCCTCAAAAGCAGGGGAGCGATCGTTAAAAAAACAAAGATTGCGGGCTTGGAAAAGTCCTTTGATATATGGGCATCGATGCTCTCTGCGTCGGACCAGGAATCATTCAGTGCGAGCCTCGGCGGCGGAACCGCCATACATCCGATGTCCGAAATGATAAAATGGTCGATGCGCATTTCAGACCATACGCTTCCCTCTCTTGTTCTTGCATTCAGTGAAAAATTGTTCCAGCACATGCCTGTCCGTACGAAAAGGCTCGTGGATGCGGGTTTAAGACTGCGCGAGGAACTGGTAAACCAGATCGGCACAAACGGGATCATGCTTTATCCTTCCTACTCCCGTCCTGCACCAAAACATAAGAGGCCGCTGTTGACACCCTTCGACTTTGCGTATACTGCGATCCTGAATATGATGGAACTCCCTGTCACCCAGGTACCGCTCGGCCTGAATGAAGAAGGCCTGCCTCTCGGGATACAGGTTGTGTCTGTCCACGGTAACGATCACGTTACCATTGCCGTTGCACTCGAGCTTGAAAAAGCATTCGGAGGATGGGTCCCGCCGCATATCGGACTTTTGGAAAACGCATAACTGTTTTTTACCATAACCATATCTCCTTAACCCGCATACAGTGGTCAGAGTGGCACGCGAACAGTATACGATATTTATTAGTAATATTATCTGCCTGTGTTTTTGACTTGATGCGGGAACCGTGCAATAATCAGATAAAGACGGGAGGTGTTTATGGCAAAAACTTTCAGCATTGCTTTATCGATCGCGTTTTTATTATTATCTTTGCCGGGGTGTTCTAATAACAAGTCATCGGCTCAAAACGGCAACCCGTATCTTTCAAATAGTGCCTGGCCTATTATTCACCAGTCCAGTTCCCAGACCGCAAGCTCGCGGTCTTCAGGGCCTGCCGGCTCGTTGAGCAATCCGCCGCAGGAAGAATTTATAACTGCCACGGTTCAGGGAACCGGTCCCGTTGTTTTTGATTCAAAGGGTAATGTGCTGTTCGAGAAGGTCGCAATATTGAACCAGACCCATATCTTCAGCAAGCTCAATCCTGTTACACTGAATACCATAACCTCCTACACGGTGAACGTTTCAGCCTCCGATCCCTTGAACGGTCTGTATTCGTTTGTTGATTATCAGGACTGCTGGTGGAACGCTTATAACCAGATATTCTTAAGGTTGTGTTTTAACGGCAACAACATCGTTCCCGATATGACCATAGACCTTGCGGCTTTATTTCCCACGGAGATTACTTCGCAAGACGCTATTGTGAGTATGAATCCTTTGTACACCAGTCCGGGTATGATGGACATTGCTTTTGTCACAGAAGGTCTTCTGAGTGTGCATCAGGGCGGCTATTTTACACAGCAGATCGTCGGTGCGAAGGTCGGTGTCATGCGTATCAACAAGGACCGCAGTGTAAGCCTCTTTCTCCAGGGTTTTACGGATGAAGACATAACGAACAGTTTTGCCGTTGCCCCGGATGGCGGTATCTATGTCGTGACGGACAAACACGCGGTGAAGCTTATGCTTCAGCAGACCTGCACGTGCGGGGCCGAGGCGTTGAACATAATCTGGGAAGTGCCCTACATCACAGGTCTGCCTATCCAGCAGATCCCCTGTCCCGACACCACTCCGGATTGGCAGTGCAGAATAAATGTTATGTTAAACGGCGGCAGATTGAGCCCGGATGGATCGGGCACGACACCAACACTCATGGAGCAGGGGAAGTATGTTGTTTTTACCGACGGAGAGCTTCCCATGAAGATAATCGCCCTCAGAACGACGGATGGCAGTTCTCTGCCCATAGATACCCCTGTCCCGTTTACCGAAACAACTGCCCAGACCGAAAATATCTGCGCCTCATACGGTAACAAATTTGTAGTCGAAAACAACTACAGCCCCGGGGTTGCAGGTTACGAAATCACCGGACAAACCGGTCAGGAAAAAGTCCGGCAGCTCTGGGTCAACTATGGAGTATTTGCCCCCAATGCCGTTCCACTGATATCAGGCGCTTCAAACACGGTTTATGTGTATGAAATGCAGGGCCCGAGTTTTTATCCACTCACAACAACGACGCAGCAGTGGTTTGTAACAGCACTCGATCTCGGCACCGGCAATATTTTGTGGAGAAAACCCATTGGACAGGATATTTCAGCCAACAGCATATACGCACCGCTCTCCCTCGATGATAAACAGCATATATACATAGGTCTTTTCGGCGGTTTGCTGAGGGTTGATTAGGGTAATCCGAATTATGCGATAGGTGCGTTTTTGTAAAAGGGAAGAGTTGTTCGCCTCTGCTCGTAAAACAACGCTCTGTCACGAACCGAACATGTTCTTGATGGATGACTTGCCTCTTATGCGGATAAGAAGCAGTCCACGCAGAATACTATGAAAGCATTGCAAGCAGTTCGCAGGTGTTTTTCTTCGCATCGTCTCAAACTCTTCCCTTTTTATTATATTCATCATACCTTTCCACTTGTTTTTAACCAGAAAATGCAGTTGAAAATAAGGAAGTTTGTGCAGTGAGTGATAAGCCTGCGTCAAACAAAGGTATTCTTCGAATAATAGCAAAAAAATAATACAAGGTAATCGCATATTCACCCCGTTAGAAAAGCAGAATTTTTTAGATACCGTTTTATAATGAATGCAAAGTCTATTACACGGACTTTTGGGCGTGCAGTTTCTAACGGGGTAAACATACGGAGGACTTAACCCTCGTTTATAGTAAAAAGGTAGAGATATCCGATGGATCGCAGGGTTGAACGAACAAACGAACTTCCTTATTTCATTTTTCGAGTTAAATCATAAAGCTTCCGCCGTTGACAGGAATGTATTCCCCGGTAATGTAATCCGAAAGGGACGATGCAAGGAAAACAACCGCACCTGCAATATCCCCGGGCTTTCCTATTCTTTTGAGCGGGTTTGCATCTGCAGCCCTTTTTAACATCTCTTCCGGCTGTCTTGAAATAGCATCCGTCAGTGTAAGACCGGGCCCAACCACATTAACCGTAATACCATGCATACCGAGTTCCAGCGCCATAACCTTTGCAATACCGTCAACAGCGGATTTTGCGGCAGCATGTGCTGAAAAACCATACCCCGGCCGCCGCGAAAGCCCGCTGCTTATAAGAATGAGCTTGCCCTGCTTTCTTTTCAGCATATCCTTGAGCACTGCCTGTGATGCGTTATACAGCGCCCTCATCTCACCGGTAATCTTTGCTTCTATATCCTCCCATGAAAGCTCGGTAAAAGGCTTTACCGGGAAATCTATATTTGCGTTGTTCACGAGCACGTAAATCTTGCCGTACTCCTTTATGC
>DAHXOM010000380.1 GCA_027364825.1 bacterium
AAAATATTTTTGCAGATAATTAGACTGACATGTCAGTCTATTGGAGGGGTAATGCTGCCTGAAGAAAGAAAGCTATCCATTTTAAATGCTGCAAAAGAGATGTTTGCGATAAATGGGTACCACGATACAAGCATAAGCGATATTATAAAACGTGCCGATATAGCACGGGGAACGTTCTATCTTTATTTTAAGGATAAGCGGGAGATCTTTGATGCACTGTTCGATCAGCTTCTCCAGAGGATCAACGAATCTTTGGAAAGGGTCGTCATATCCCCGGATCAAAAGCCTCCGCTTGATCAGATCACAGAAAACCTCAACAGGATATTCAAGCTTGCTATGAATGATCCGGAACTTGCAAGGATACTGTTCAGACATGCCCCGGGCATCGACAGTATAACCGACCAGAAGATTGAGGGCTTTTACAGTAAGATTGCATCGCTTATCGAGGGCGCATTATCTCTGGGAGAAAAGATGAACATTGTAAAAAAAGGCGACTTTAAGCTCATGTCCCTATTCATGATGGGCGGGGTAAAGGAGATTATGGACAGGATCAACCGTCCGGAAAACAGCATGCCGCAGATCGATACACTGATAAAAGAGCTGATGGACTTCAATCTTCACGGAATGGCCGCAATACCGTCCACCCCGGTAAAGGCGCAGGAGTAAAACTATGGAAACAAAATATTATATAGGACTCGATGTCGGCTCCACGACCGTGAAAGGGGTTGTCATGGACGGTTCACAGAACATCCTTTACAGCTCTTATCAGAGGCACGAGGCAAGGCAGATCGAAACAGTCATAGAGTTCCTCTCGGTAATCGAAAAAAAGTTCGGCAATGCGGATATGAGCCTCTTTATTACCGGCAGCGGGGGCGGTACCATCGCATCCATACTGGGGTGCAGGTATGTTCAGGAGGTAAACGCCATAACCCTGGTCATAGAAAAGCAGTACCCGGACATCAACAGTGTCATAGAGATAGGAGGACAGGACGCAAAGGCAATAATATGGACCCTCGATCCGTCAACCGGGAGGAAACGTAGATTTACGACCATGAATGACAAGTGTGCCGGAGGCACGGGCACTGTTATAGACAGGATTTCCGGAAAGCTGAACATTACACAGCAATACCTGCCCCAGCTCCAATATACAGATACAAAGATCCATACCGTTGCAGGCAGGTGCGGCGTGTTTGCGGAGATGGACATCAACAGCCTCCAGAAACAAGGTGTGCCTCCCGAAGAACTCATGGCTTCATTGTTTGATGCAATAGTACAGCAGAACCTGAGCGTGCTGACGCGGGGCAATACACTGAACCCGGATGTTCTTCTGCTCGGCGGCCCCAATACCTTTATACCCGCGCTGAAGCAGGCATGGCAGCACAATATACCTCTTCTCTGGGATCAGAGGGGCATAAACGTAGACGGTGACCCGGCATCGCATATAAAGGTACCGGATAATGCACAGTTCTTTGCGGCGATAGGCAGTGTCCTGTACGGTGTGGAGGAAAATCGCGAAAGCGTTTTTAAAGATACAGGGGTACTGAAACAGCATCTTGACACGATAAGAAACACGGTAGATCCAGCCATGCAGAGGAATCACGGCAAATCGGATGCGTCTGAGCTCTTTCTCAAAGACAATGCGCCTGTTCTGCGGTCTGCACTCAAGTTCAACGGGGAAAAAACCATCAGGGCGTACCTCGGCATAGACGGCGGCTCCACATCGACAAAAGGCGTGCTTATCACCGCGGACGGTGAGGTCATCGAACGTGCTTATATCCTGTCCCGCGGTAACCCGATCGACGATACAAAACAGATCATCATGAGCCTGAACGACGGTGTAACCGCAAACGGCAAAAGCATTGAAATACTGGGGGCTGGTACGACCGGCTATGCAAAGGACATCATCAAAGAGGCAATCGGTGCTGATATTGCCATTGTGGAGACCGTGGCACACACCAATTCGGCGCTCTATTATTACAAGGACGTGGATGTTATATGCGATGTTGGCGGGCAGGACATAAAGATCATCTTTCTCGATAACGGCAGGGTAAAAGATTTCAAACTGAACACGCAGTGCTCTGCGGGCAACGGATATTTTCTGCAGAACACGGCAAACAGGTTCGGCTATGAGATCAATCAATATGCAGAGGTGGCATTAAAAGCAGCACGTGCGCCGTCGTTCAACTATGGGTGTGCGGTGTTCCTCGAGGCTGATATCGTGAATTTCCAGCAGCAGGGATTTACCAGGGAAGAGATCATGGCAGGGCTTGCGGACGTACTTCCGAAGAACATCTGGCTCTATGTCGTTCAGGAGTCCAATCTCGGCAAGTTCGGCAGGAATTTTGTTCTGCAGGGCGGGACGCACAACAACAAGGCTGTTGTAAAAGCACAGTATGATTTTATAAAAGCAAGAATACCGGATGCCAACATCATTGTGCATAAATATACCGGCGAGAGCGGTGCCATAGGGGCCGCTATGGAGGCGATTAGCGTATTGGGCACCAGGGAATCAAGTTTCATCGGCATTGATGCCGTTCGCAGCCTTGCCTACTCGATAAAACAGGACCAATCCACCCGCTGTAATTTCTGCAAGAACAAATGTCTGAGGATCTTTATCGACATGCACAGGGGCGGTGGGAAAGACAGCAGGTTTATTGTTGCATCATGCGAAAAGGGCATGGCGGACGACATCGATGCTGTGCGGACGGCGAATGCACAATTAAACAGGATAAAGAAAGATAACCCTAATTTTGCCGGTAACCAGCTCCGGCAGGCATTCTCCACGGATATTTATCAGCCCGCAGGTACGCTTCAATATACCGATAAACTACCTTCCGACAAAACCGCAGAGTATTTAATTACCCCTCCCTTGACGGGAGGGGAGAAAAGGGAGGGTGAAACTCTCAATCAATCACCCCCACCTATCCTCCCCCATCAAGGGGGAGGGATAAAAGGGTATATTAATAAATCCATTCCAGCAATGATATTGCGGAAGAGCACAAACGGGAAATATCTATCCATCCGCCAGCATACAAGGATAGGCATACCGAGGGCACTGAACATGTACAACACAGCACCGTTCTTCACCGGGTATCTGAAGGCAATCGGCATACCGGGCGAACATATCATTTTTTCGGATGTAACGGACGAGCTCATGTACAAGGAGGGCACCAGGAGGGGCTCGATCGACCAGTGCTTCCCGAGCAAGGCTGCTTTGGCCCATGTCCACAATCTGATCTACAAAAAACAAGTCGACCTCATATTCTATCCCATTATGCTGACGCTGAAAACAGAGCTGGTGAATACCTTAAACAGCCATGCATGCCCTTCCGCCACCATAACACCGGAGGTCATCAAGGCGGCATTCACAAAGCAGGACAATGTGTTTCAACAGCACGGCATAACGTACGTGGATCCCGTACTCAACATGTCGGAGCCCGAACTTCTCAGATCCCAGATGTACAAATTCTTCAAGGAGTACTTCGGGGTGAGCAGGCAGGAAAACATCCGTGCCATCGAATCCGGCGAGCTTGCGCTGAAACAATTCTATAACGGTATGAGGGATAATGCGAGAAAAGTAATCGAAAGGCTCGAGCAAGAAAAAAGGGTGGGAATCGTCGTCCTGGGCAGGCCTTATCATGCAGACCCGGGCATCAATCACGATATACTCTCGGAGCTGCAGAAGCGCGGGTATCCCATATTTACGGCAGAATCGCTCCCCGTGGATCAAGAAACGCTGCAGAAGCTGTTTGGCGATGAATTAAAGGCCGGAGAACTCGATGACCCGATGAGCATCGGCGATGTGTGGAAAAACTCTTACAGCGAGAATACGAATAAAAAACTCTGGACGGCAAAATATGTTGCCCGGCACAAAAATCTCGTTGCAGTCGATCTTTCGAACTTCAGATGCGGGAATGATGCTCCGATATACAGCACGGTAGAGTCTATTCTGAGGGCATCCGATACTCCGTATTTTACTTTTCATGACATAGACGAGAACAAACATGCGGGCTCTATAAAGATAAGAATAGAGACTATCGATTATTTCCTCAGGCAATATATCGAGCAGCTGCAATCCGGCAGGGTAAAACAAGCAACGGATAGGGCTGATATGCCGGTGCACAACGATACGGAAAAGGTTAGCGAGGTTATATGAATACCACAGAAGTAAAGCATTATAAGAAACCTGTTGAACTGCCCTTGACAAAGGAAGAGGTAAACACAACAACGATACTTTTCGGCGGGCTCACCCTCAACCATGAGCACTTGTTGAAAGGGGCCATAGAAAGCCTCGGATACCATGCGGATTACCTCCCTGTTCCCGACAACCAATCATTACAGAAGGGTAAAGAATACGGTAACAGGGGACAGTGCAATCCAACCTATTATACCGTGGGCAATCTTATTCGGTATCTGAACGGACTGAAAGAACGGGGCATAAAAGATATCGAGAAGAAGTTTGTTTTCCTTACGGCAGCAGCGTGCGGACCGTGCAGGTTCGGCATGTACGAATCGGAGTACAGAAAATCCCTGCAGAACGCTGGTTTTGGGAACTTCAGGATCCTTACCTTTGAACAATCGGACAAATTCAGTGAAACATCCGGCGGCGGTCTGGATACGAACAGGGCCTTTTACACGGCACTGATAAAGTCACTGGTGCTCGGGGACATGCTGAACGAGATTGGGTACAGGATAAGGCCCTACGAAGAAATAAAAGGCGAGACCGATGAGGTGATAGCTATGTACCGGGAAAAACTTTTCATGGCGCTGCGGAACGGTTCATCGGTAAGAGAGCAACTGCACGGGCTTCGTGAAAGACTGGAACACATTAAGGTTGATTTTCTTACTGTTAAGCCGCTGGTGCAGATCATTGGGGAATTCTGGGCACAAACCACAGAAGGGGACGGCAATTATAAACTCGCACGATGGCTTGAATCCGAGGGCGCAGAAGTAAAACTGGAGCCTGTTTCAACATGGATAGATTACCTGCTGTGGAGCAGTATGCTTGAAGAAAAGGAAAAATTGAGGATCAAACCTGTAAAGTCCACGGAAAGAATGATAGGCATATTCATGCTGGAACGGCTTTTTAAATTTTATTTCAACACCTACCGGAGGGCCCTCGGTTCATGGATACAGAAACTCCCGTCACAGGGAAGGCTGGCCGGGTACGCCTCTCCTTATTTTGACGTGCACATAACAGGCGGAGAAGGTCATCTCGAGGTCGGCAAGCACATCATGGCTTTTAAGGACAAAAAAGCACATATGGTGGTTTCCGTAAAGCCGTTCGGCTGCATGCCGAGCACGCTCAGTGATGGCGTGCAGTCAAAGGTAACAAGCGATATTCCGAGCAGCATATTCGTTTCCATAGAAACATCCGGCGATGCGGAGATCAATGTGAAGAGCAGGGTACAGATGAAACTCTACGAAGCACGGCAGAAAGCAAGAGACGAGTTCGATACCGTACTTTCAGAGTATGGTGCAGAATATAATAATCTTAAAAATTTACTGCAGAACAATCACAGGCTTTCAAACCCTATGATAAACATGCCGCACCGGTATACCGGGACAGCGGCAAACTTTGTATCGTTCATGTCCAGATGACAGCCCGTTTTAATAATTCCGCAGCCCCATTGCCCAGGGCAGCGTATTAATCCTTTTTTATTTCCCTCCCTTGACGGGACGGATTGACCCGAAACATGCGATTAGTGAATTATTTTTCAATCGTATTTAGGGTTAAGGGATTACCCATTTTCCGTATATATCCTTGACACAGACATGAGCAGGGTTATAGAAATTGATCCGAAAAGCAATTACAATTTTGAGTTGCTAAGGAGATGGTATGAGTATACTTGAAACGGATATACTGATTATCGGCAGCGGAATAGCAGGCCTCTACTACGCTATAAAATCTCACAATCAGGGCAGGCTGATGATCATAAACAAACTGGCCAAGTACGAATCGGCAACATACTATGCACAGGGTGGTATTGCTACGGTTTTTTCTACGGAGGACAGTTTTGAAGAGCATATCAACGACACCCTTATAGCCGGTGACGGCTTATGTCATAAGGATACGGTTTCGCTGGTGGTAAGGGACGCGCCCAGCCGGATTAAGGAGCTTATAGATCTGGGTGTAAAGTTCAGCAAGGTCTACGATCCCGTAGACAATGATATGGTCTACGATCTTACCAGGGAAGGGGGTCATACCAAGAGAAGGATACTGCATGCCGATGATCTGACCGGCAGGGAGATAGAGGTCGCACTCATGCGCGCTGCTGAAGGAATGGGTATAAACGTTGTCGATCATCATATGGCAATCGATCTCATAACTACCAATAAGCTGTTCGGTACCAAGGGATCGAAGAACAGGGTACTCGGTGCTTATGTTCTCGATATTCTGACCGGCGAGGTAAAAACAATCATATCGAAGGTTGTCGTGCTCGCAACAGGGGGGGCCGGCAAGGTCTACCTCTATTCCAGCGTTCCCGATACCGAGACAGGCGACGGCATCGCCATGGCTTACAGGGCAGGTGCTTCGGTCGCGGACATGGAATTCATACAGTTTCATCCGACCTGTCTGTATCATCCCGAGGCAAAATCATTCCTCATATCGGAATCCGTTCGGGGAGAGGGCGGCATATTAAAGAGGAAAGACGGCACCGCATTTATGGCCGCATATCACCCCATGAAGGATCTTGCCCCCCGGGACATTGTCGCTCGGGCAATCGACAGCGAACTGAAAAAATCAGGGGACGACTGTGTTTTCCTCGATGTTACCCACCTTGACGCGGAATCTACGAAAAAGAGGTTCCCGCACATTTACAATACCCTGATGAAATTCGGCATCGATATGACCAAACAGCCGATACCTGTCGTACCTGCGGCACACTACACCTGCGGCGGTGTTCAGACCGATCTCAACGGCAAAACGGACATAGAAGGCCTCTTTGCAATAGGGGAAACGGCGTGTACGGGCCTGCACGGTGCAAACAGGCTCGCATCCAACAGCCTTATCGAAGGTCTTGTTTTTGCGAACCAGACCTCGAAGGTAACGCAGTCTTACCTCAATGATGTACTTCCCTATGAAGCGATACCCGCATGGACCTCCGGCAACGCCGTGGACAGCGATGAAATGGTTGTGGTCTCTCATAACTGGGACGAGATAAGAAGGTTTATGTGGAACTATGTCGGTATCGTGAGGTCGGATAAACGGCTCATGCGTGCACGGAGAAGGATCGAGATGCTCAAGGAAGAGATCAACGAGTACTACTGGAACTTTAAAATAAACAAGGACGTGCTGGAACTGCGGAACATTGCGACAGTTGCCGAGCTTGCCATACGCTGCGCACAGATGAGAAAGGAATCGAGGGGCATAAATTACAACATAGACTATCCGCACAAAGATGACGCATCATGGCTGAAGGACACGGTACTCAAGAAAGGGTAGGGAGGGTTCTCCCCGTTTTGTCATTACGATGGCCGGAGAAAGACATACAACAAAGCCGGATCAAGGGGTGTCATTGCGAACAAAGTGAAGCAATCTATGCATATTAAGGGATTGCTTCGTCATCCCGCCAAAGGCGGGACTCCTCGCAATGACCGGTATTAAGAATTATTTGGTTATTTCATTCCTCGCAAGGACATCGTAGCACTGCCCCATGTTCGTGGGTATCTAACGGGGTTTATTTCATGTCGTTGCCGATAAATAGCGTTATGTCCCAGTTATAGGAATCCGACTGGACGAGTTCTGGCTGAACCGTAAGCAGTTTTGCGATTGCAACCGCCTGGTTATAATATTTCTGCTTGTAGAAGATCGTTGTTTTGTTCATACGTTTTTTCCCGCTGATAACGTTGGATACATTGAATTTGTTCTTGACCAGCAGTATACCCATTTTTATCTCAAGCTTTGGTATACGGCTTGCATTGATAATGGAAACATTTGCAGTAGGTATGTTTGCCGCGGCCTGCAGGGCACCTGTTGAAGTCGTGACTATGCCGGCATAGGCCGGTGCAGTGGCTGCTGCCGGGGTGTTCCGGTCAATGACAAGCTTTGCAAGGATCTGATCCGGATTGTTCCAGCATACAACATCGGACGAACCCGAACTGTTATTGACGCTGTCGTGGAACTGGTCCAGCAGTCTTGTCACACCGTCCTGAACAACGGTCGTGTACGGTATTGTTTCTCCGTCAGCAGGAGAAGCCGGGGCGAAATCACCGGAGCCAGTCCAGAGCACATTGCCGGTGGGCACATCGATGAAATACATTTTAAACCCAACCGTGTTGTCTCCGCTCCCACCCGCGGTATGTCCGGAAGGATAGGTTGTAACGACACCTGCAAAAACCGCCTGTACCCCGAGTATCTTTCCTATGGCAGATGCAGCGGATACC
>DAHXOM010000383.1 GCA_027364825.1 bacterium
ATCGAGTACCAGGTCATACCAGAATTTTGCCTTCCGCGGTGCGACAGCCACATGTATGTGCTTGACCTGCGTGTATTCGTCGAACCCGTAGGTGCCGAGCTCTCTTCCTACGCCGCTCTGTTTGTAGCCGCCGAAGGGTGCGATTGCATTGAGCAGATGGTAATCGTTTATCCATACCGTACCCGTCCTGATGGCCTTTGCTACCTCTATTGCGTGGGGTATGTCGCTTGACCAGACACCGCCGGCAAGTCCGTACATACTGTCGTTGGCGATCCTTATGGCCTCGTCAACGGTCTTGAACCTGATCACCGAGAGCACAGGACCGAAGATCTCTTCCTGAGCTATCTTCATCTTGTTATCTACATCGGTAAAGATCGTCGGCTCGACATAGAATCCTTTTTTCATGTTTGCGGGCCGTTTACCTCCCAGCACAAGCTTGGCCTTCTCGTCGATACCCGCCTTGATGTAGCCTTCTACGGTTTCCCTCTGTTTTGCAGAAACCACGGGGCCCATGGTTGTTTCATAGTCCATCTGGTATCCGACTTTTATGCCCTTTGCCCTTGCTATGAGTTTTTCCATAAACTTATCATATATTTTTTCATCGACAAGCAGCCTTGTTCCGGATTCACATACCTGTCCAGCATGGAGGAATGTACCGAACAACGCACCATCGACGGCCTCATCCAAAACCGCATCGGACAGTACGATATTTGCAGACTTGCCCCCAAGCTCGAGGGTAACCTTTTTAACGGTCTTCGACGCGAGCTCCATGACCCTGCTGCCGACAGAGGTTGAGCCCGTGATTGCCACCTTATCAACCAGGGGGTTGGTTGCAAGCTCTTCTCCGACAACACCGCCCGCACCGGTGATGACGTTAACAACACCGGCAGGTATGCCTGCCTCTTCTATTATTTTTGCGAGTTCAAGTGCGGTAAGCGGTGTGTAGCTCGCCGGTTTCAGAATAACACAGTTGCCTGCCGCGATTGCAGGGGCTATCTTCCAAACGGCCATGAGCAGCGGGAAGTTCCATGGAATGATCTGGCCTGCAACGCCGATGGGCTCCCGTACCACGAAATTCCAGCTCACGGACGGGAAGTTTATCCACGGCAAAGGCTCATAAAGGTCTTTCTTGTATGCGAGTTCGGCAAAATGTCTGAAGTGTTCCACTGCAAGGGGCGTATCGATCATGGAAGCCTTTCTTATCGTGGCTCCGGAACTCACCGATTCTAACTCGGCGAGTTCGGTCTGTTTCGCTATAAGTCCGTCAACAACCTTTAACATCATCTCCGAGCGTTTCTTCTGTTCGAGCCGTGTCCATATCCCGCCGTCAAATGCATTCCTTGCGGCCTTTATAGCCTCCCTTGTATCTTCTACATCCGCCGCCGGGACCTCTGCTACAACCTCCTCATTGCCGGGGTTTATTACCTTCATTGTCTTGCCTGATTTCGCATCTACCCATTTGCCATTGATAAACATCTGGTACTTCTTCATTGTGTGACCTCCTTTATTTTATTAAAACACATTATCTGTATCCTCACTTCAACCCGTAATTCTCCGGTGAGCTTATCCCGGGTACCTTCTCATTCCTCCTGCGGAAGGATTTCAACCGGTGAGGTTGAAAGTTTTTTAAATTCCTCCGCTGCTTCTTTGCCCCCGACATCATCGAGGGTACCCCAGTGCATCGGAATTGCAATTTTCGGGTTGACCGCCTGAACGATCTTTACAGCATTGCCGGCATCGGCGGTGTACTTTCCCCCCACGGGAACCAGGAGGATATCGGCCTTCAGAGATTTCATCTCCTCGATAAACTCTGTGTCGCCGGTGTGATAAATACTTTCCCCGTTCATTGTTATGATATACCCTACATTACCGGAATCTTTCGGATGGAAAGGCTTAGAAGGGTTGTAGGCGTATACTGCCTGGATCGTTATGTTCCCAAGTTGAAGCTTGTCGCCCGGTTTAACCGTCCTGACATCCCCGCTGAGCTGAGGTTTGATGGAAGGTTTTGCTACGAGGATACTATCTTTTTTCTTTATTTTGTCTATGTCCGGTACCGAGAGGTGATCGAAATGATCATGTGTTATCAGGATTATGTCAGCTTTTGGTTCTGATTTTTTTAACCGCCATGGGTCTATATAGATGGTTTTGCCGTTCGATATCCTGAAGCTTGAATGACCAAGCCACGTAATCTTGTTTTTCATCGTAACCTCCTTTCAAAGGATAATTGCCTGGGGCCGGGATCGAACCGGCATGGAGTTTAAGCCCCGAGGGATTTTAAGTCCCTTGCGTCTACCAGTTCCGCCACCCAGGCATTGTTTATCTTTAATAATATTTTATACGTAAAGTCAAACAAGATTAAGGCTGTTATTTGTGTGCGGGATTCGATTTTGTTATATGTGGAAAATGTGCTAAAATAGGAAAATCACATGAACCTTCACGCAGCTGAAAAAAGAATAAATGAACTGAGAAAGATACTGGATCGCCATAACTATCTTTATTATGTTCTTGATTCACCGGAGATCTCCGATGACGAGTATGATCGTCTTTTCAGGGAGTTGAAAGACCTTGAAGCACAGCACCCACACCTCTCGGACCCGAACTCTCCTACCCAGCGGGTCGGCGCAAAGCCGTTGGAGAAGTTCAGCCAGATAAAACATACAGTCCCCATGCTCAGTCTTGACAACGCCTTTTCAAATGAAGAGTTCGGGCAGTTCGTGGATCGGATAAACAGGTTTCTCGGCAGGGAAGGGTTTTATGATTTTGTCGGAGAGCCCAAGCTTGACGGTCTCGGCGTCGAGCTCGTTTATGAAAACGGTGTGTTCAAGGTCGGTTCTACCAGGGGGGATGGTTATACCGGAGAGGACGTAACACAGAATTTAAGGACGATTAAGGCTGTGCCGATGTATCTTAGGGAAGCTCAGTATCCGGTCCCGAAAATGATTGAGGTGCGCGGAGAGGTGATCATGAACAAGAAGGATTTCCTGGGCCTGAATACCCGGCGTGAGGAGCAGGGGGAGCCTTTGTTCAGCAATCCGAGAAACGCTGCAGCCGGTTCCCTGAGACAGCTTGACCCGAAGATCACGGCCCGGCGTAACCTCGATATAATCTTATACGCAGCAGGCAGCTACGACGGCGTAGAATTCAAAACCCATACACAGATGCTTGAGCATTTCAAGGCATGGGGGTTAAGGACAAACCCGCACAATACCTTGCTGAAAACAAAGGAGGATATTTTCGAGTACTTCGCGGATATTGAAAGGATGAGGGACAAGCTGCCGTACGAGTGTGATGGGGTTGTTTTCAAGCTCAATGCCATATCCCTGCAGAGATCCCTGGGCGAGGTTTCTCGCAACCCGCGCTGGGCAATAGCTTACAAGTTCAAACCCAGGACTGCGATGACGAAAGTACTGGACATAGTCCCCCAGGTCGGCAGGACCGGCATACTGACTCCTGTTGCACTGCTCGAGCCGGTCAACATAGGCGGCGCAAGGATACAGCGTTCAACGCTGCACAACCAGAGTGAATTGAATAAAAAAGATATACGGATAGGTGATACGGTCGTTGTAGAGAGGGCTGGGGATGTCATTCCCGAGGTCGTACGTGTCGTTCAGGAGAAAAGGACCGGCAGGGAAATACCCTTTACGATGCCCGATAAATGCCCGGTATGCGGTTCCAGGATTGAGAAGCTTGAGGATGATATATTTTACCGGTGCATCAATATTTCATGCCCGGCCCAGGTCAAGGAGAGGATACGGCATTTCGCACAGCGCAGTGCAATGGACATCGAAGGGCTTGGAGAAAAATGGGCCGGCACGCTGGTTGATGAGGGTATTGTTCAGGATGTAGCATCGCTTTATGCATTGAAAAAGGAAGACATACTATCTATTGAAAGAATGGGTGAAGTGCTTGCACAGAAGCTTATCGACGCTATACAGAGAAGCAGGGATGCACAGCTTGACAGGTTTATCTTTGCCCTCGGCATACTGCATGTCGGAGAGCACATAGCAAAGACACTCGCTCTGAAGTTTAAGATTATCGATGACCTTGAAAAGGCAACAAAAGAGGACCTTCAGCAAATCGAAGGCATAGGCCCCGAGATTGCCGAGAGTATTCACGATTTCTTTCATACGAAAGAGAACCGGATTCTTCTCGGCAAATTAATGTCATTCCTCAACATTACGAACCCGTATGAAGGAGCTGTTGCCGGGCACCTGAAGGGCATGAGGTTTATCTTTACCGGCGGACTTACAGCACTTTCTCGGGATCAGGCAAAACAGCTTGTCGAGCAAAACGGGGGCAGTGTTACGGAATCGATAAGTAAAAAGGTTGATTATGTCGTTGCCGG
Organism: bacterium; assembly: GCA_027364825.1. Lineage (GTDB taxonomy): Bacteria > JAMCPX01 > JAMCPX01 > JAMCPX01 > JAMCPX01 > JAJYLM01. The sequence goes on from DAHXOM010000383.1 coordinate 4,346, forward strand.
AGATCAACCGGGCTCCAAATTGGATAAAGCCCGCTCACTCGGCCTGAAGATCCTGTCCGAGAATGAATTCATGAAGCTGGTACAGGACAAGGAATAATATAACCATAGTCCCGGGCATGGACATCGTGCATCATGCGTACAACTTGCACTTCTTTTTCATAGATGATACG
>DAHXOM010000385.1 GCA_027364825.1 bacterium
GTGATAGATGGTGCTGCCTGCATACATAGATCATCATCATTTACGTCAATTGCACCACTATGATTGTTTGAAACATAGCCTCTATCACCCCTATCTATAAAGGCTTGATACTTGCCGGAGAAGTTGCCGGGATGTGAAGGATCGGATGGAGTAATTTGATTGTCGCTGCAGGCAGAAACCGGCACATCCATAAAAGCGTTTTTGGAGAATGCATCATCTAACGTAAAGAATATGCCCAATGTTGTCGTAACAAAGGCAAGAAGAAAAGGAAGAAATTGATTCAAACTTTTTGCATACTTCATAAAAGCAGCTTTTTTTGTTTTTATCCTATTGCTGCCGATATCGCAAGTCAATGATTACAGTCACACCTGTCTTCTGCGGGTGAGCACGGGTGTTAGCCTTTTGCCCAGCGGTTTAATTCCATTGCTATAAGGTAGTACGGCAGAACCCTGTCAACCTTACCCGTGGCTATTGCCTCTCTCGGCATTCCAAAGATGACAGCAGTCTCCTCCGACTCCGCTATCGTATAACCGCCGGCATCTTTTATCATTACTACGCCCTTTTTCCCGTCATCTCCCATGCCCGTAAGCACAACCCCTGCGCACATCTTTCCGAACTCCTGGGATGCAGAGGCGAACATCTCGTTTACCGACGGTATGAATTTATCCCCTTCCCTGCGAGGTATTAATTTCAGCACCCTCCTGGTATCCAGTGTCCTTATAGAAATACTGTAGCCCCCGGGGCATACAAAGATCGTACCCTGCCTGAGCGGCTCATCGTCTTCCGCTTCTTTTACCGTAAAACTCGTATACTTGTTCAGTCTCTGTGCAAAAGTGGCTGTAAAGCCCGGAGGCATATGCTGGGACACGACGACGCTGACTTTCATATTCTTATCCAGTCCCGATATCACTCTTTGTAATGCTGAAGGACCTCCGGTAGATGAACCGATCGCTATCAGCTTGAATCCACCGTAAACACTTTCAGGCAATTTACCCGCGCCGGTAACCTTTACTATCGGTTTTGCCGCTGTATCTATGCCGAGGCTCAGTTTTAGATTGATATCCGTTATTCTTCTCTGGACGTTTTTGAGATTGATGTGCCTGATATTGAGTACTTTTTTAATAACATCGTCTTTTATGGAGTATAACTCCATAGATGCCCGTTTTACCGGCTTTGGAATAAAATCAACAGCACCGAGTTCCATTGCCTTAAATACACTTTCCGAATCTGCCTTTGAGCTGATTACTATGGTAGGCGTGGGCTTTGTTCTCATGAGTATCCTCAGGAACGTAAAACCGTCCATGCGCGGCATTTCAAGGTCCAGGGTTACAACATCCGGGGAAAGCTCGTTCAGTTTTTTCAAACCGTCCTCTCCGTCCGTAGCTGTACCGATAACCTTGATGTTGTTTCCCGATTCCAGCATCGTCTTCAGCGAACGCCTGTTAAACGCGGAATCGTCTATGATGAGGACCTTGACCTGCTCGCTCATTTTGACGGCTTCCTGTAAACGAGATCGTTCTTGAGCTGGACCAGCTTGAACAAACTGGTAACATTGATCAGAGATTCGGCATGTCCCAGCAATAACCACCCGTTACCGCCGAGCTTGTCGTAGAATTTTTCGATGAGCTTTTTCTTCGATTCGAGATCAAAATATATCAGAACATTGCGGCATACGATCACATCCATGGACGAGAGCAGGTTGATGACCGTACTGTCCATAAGGTTTATATGGGAAATTTTGATCATATTCTTGATCTCGTCTTTAATTTTCAGTTTATCGCCGTAAGGATCAAAATATTTTTTCTTGTAATACTCGTCCGTAACCCTGAAAGAAGCATTCCCGTATATGCCTTTCCTGGATATGGATAAAACCCTCTGACTTATGTCCGTAGCATAAATCTCGATATTGAAATCCTTGTCCACACCGTATTCCTTTGCCATAATTGAGATCGTGTACGGTTCCTCTCCTGTGGATGACCCGGCACTCCATATGCGCAATGAAGGCCTGCTGATATAGGATTTCTCGGTCTTTATTGCCGGTATAATTTCTTCAAACAACGCCTTGAGCTGCAATATCTCCCTGAAAAAGTACGTCTCGTTCGTTGTCAGGAGGTCTACGACGATGCTTAACTCCTCTTCTCGTTCTTTGTCATATTTCAGAAAGAAGTAATAGTCCTTGAACGAATTGAGTTTCCGTATACCCAGTCTGCTGGTAAGCCGCGATACGAATATGTATTTCTGCTCATCGGAAAAAAAGATACCGCTGTACTCTTTTATAAAGTCCCTGAGTCTGCGGAAATCGTCATCCTCAAGGTCGACAGGCGTAGCGCTTGTATGGGTGAGCGTATTGTACATAGTATCAGCGAGTTTCCGTATTTGTGTATCGTTCGAGAACGGACAGGGCCTTTTCTCTTACCTTTTGCTCCGGGCCCGTACTCAGCCGCTCCAGGATACTGCTGGCGGTCTTACTGCCGGCCTTTCCGAGCATGTAGACGACCTCCATGACAATGTCCTGATCCTTATTGGAAAGCACCTTTTCTATTTCGCCGGTACAATCATCTATTGAACCGTCCATGAGGACCTGCAGGGCCGTGAGTATAACTGCCGGTGATTCATCATTGACATACAGCTTCAGGATCTTCTTTGCCTCATCGACCTGCGAAGCATGTTTGAGGTGTTTGATAATCTCGATCTTTACCCATTGATCATCATCATGGATGAGCCACTTGACGGTATCTATAAATCTTTCCGGTACCAGGTTTGCCGTTGCCCTTACCGCTTCTATTCTCACATCTCTGTTTTCATCAGCCAGTGCCATCTGAATATCCTCACCATAACTGCCGAGTTGTAATGCACCGATCGTCGCTATCATTGCTGCCCGCACGGCAGCCTCGCTGTCATTGAGCAATGTCTTTATGTCCTCTTGCATGGTTTCTTTGTAAAAACTCGCACTCAGCCTTGCCGCGGCAAGTCTTAATAAATAATCACTGCTGTGCACCATGCTGTGGATTATATCAAGGGCCTGCTCCGGAATGTTCCTGCCGACCTTTACAAAATTATCGACAGCGGCGGCGGTTACCGCCTTGTTGTCCGATGCCATGAGTTTGGCAAGAAGCTTGAGGCTCTGTACGTCGATATATGTTCCGAGGGTACGAGCGAGCAGTACCGGTATATCCTCGGTATCATCAATCTCGAGAAGGTATGATAGCCCGTCCGGAGGGGTACCGGGGTAGTCCGGCATTTGCGACAGATAGAGCAGCCCGGCCTTGATCTGGGATTCGCTTTTGTTCCCGACGAGCAGGCCGATAACGTCGGGACGGATAGAATCTCCCCTGTCGATCAGTGCTGCCACGCATGCACCGGCAATATCGGGATCATCCGCATATTTTAACAGAGTAGTTATATTACTTTTTTCGCCGGACCAGCCGAGGATCCTGATACCGGCCATTACAACGGAACTGTCGACACTCGAGAGCATTTTTTCCACGATGTAGGGATCATAGAGGTTGGACTGCCGAACAGAGTTCCTGATGAATACGGCATCCTGTTCGTTCAGGCTGCTGTACAGTTGGAGCAGTGCCCGAGCCGCTGCATCCCTGTTGGATCTCTTGTTGTCTTTTATGCCTTCGATAAGGTAGGACGCAACCAGAGGATCGTGCGTCGATCCGAGCAGGTCATACGCGGCTTTTTTGAGCAGCGGATCGTCCATTAAAGGGACGATGTTCTCCAGGGGAAGCCTGGCCCCCTTTTTGCCGAGATTGGCAAGCGCCTCTATTGCGGAAAATACGATGTATATCTCCTTTTTGTTCAGGAGTTCGGTTATACAGGGAATAACGTCTTCCGTACCGATCTTGCCAAGCGCTTCTATGGCTGCTGTAGATAAATTCTGCTGGGAACTGGAGGTAAGTTTGATGAGAACGGGGATTACCTCAGGATCTCCGATGTCTCCCAGCACATCGACAAGGAGCTTGGACAACTCCCACTGTTCCGCATCGATCGCCTGTATAATCTTTTTGATGGCCTTTTTCCCGGTCCTCGTAAGCCCTTCAACACCGGCTGTCCTGAGCCCTGCATTGTCCTGTGAGTCCAATATATCTATAAAAAGACCGGTAAGCCCGTCTGCCGGCTGTGTACTTAAAAGGGATTCAAGAGCTGTTTTCCTGACCCTGAAACTCTCGTCCCCCAGCAGCGTCTTGAATAGCTCCCTATTGTCGTCAAACGGCAGGGTGCCGATGCTTCCGGCAAAATGAAGTTTCTCCTCTTCAGACATGCCGGCTATAGTCCGCAGGTTTTCCGTCATTGGACAAGCCCCAATTCTTTTTTCTTTTTCTGTATCAACTCATGAAGGGATTCCATTAAAAAATCCCCCTGCTGCCGTATATGCTCGGAGATCCTTTTCTTGAAGAGCTTCTTTCCTTCTTCGAGATCTTTTTCCAGCACTTCTTCAACGGTGTCCTGCCGTATGCCCTGCTCGAGTATTTCCTGATTGTACAGTGCAATATCGGATATAATAATGCGCGCCAGCCTCTTTGCCTTCTCTATATCCTGCAGGTATTCCGGTGCTTGCAGGAGTTCTTCTTCGTTGAGCTTGCGGGCATCATCCGTCTTAATTTCAACGGTTGGAGATTCATTGACCCCTACACCGACCTGGACCGCCTCTGTCGATTCCGGCGCTATTTTGACCTCTTCCTGCTTGCTGAGAAGCCTGTTTATTTTTGCCGCAAGGCTGTCTCTTATGTGGTGTTTCTCTATAAAATCATCCGCACCGTACAAGCTCTGCGGTATACGTTTATAGCGTGTTTTGTCATATATGGATGCCACGAGTATAACCTTTATGCTCTCCAGGCTTTTATCCTTCCTGATCAGATCCGGAAATTCAAAACCAAATATGTCCGGCAGTGCTACATCAACGATAACAACATCGGGGTGGGTGTCCTCCATAATGGAAATGGCCTCGACGCCGTTTTTTGCAAACAGGGGGAAAAACCCGGCTTCTCTCAGAAGTTCACCCATCATCTCCCGCATGGAACTCGAGGGATGCGCTATCAGGATCTTCCTGCCTGCTGCGATTACCGGCAGTTCTTCTTTTGCCGGAACGGGAACGGCCTTTTTTTTCAGTAAAAAGATCTGGCCGCATTTCGAACATCTCAGCTTTAAAATATCACCCGATATTCTGGTCTCGTCCACTTTATATTTTGTCGTGCATTGGGGGCAGATTATTATCATCGTAGTTATCAGACCTTGAACATTTTTAATATGTCCTGGAGGACATTGGATTGCATATCAAGCAGTTTTGAAATCTCGTTGAGCTGTGAAACGCTCGACACATTTTCACCCGAAGACGTTTTTATTCTGCTCAGAGAAGACACAACAAACTCGTTTGTTTTTGCCTGTTCCTGCGTTGCCTTGTTGATAAAGTTGACCATCTCCGATATGTTTTCTATCGCCTGGCTGATAAATTTGCTGCTCTTGGACTGCTCCTCCATGGAATTCTTTACCTGCTCCGAAACACTCCTCATCCTCTCCGATGCCTTTGTTATCTGTTCCGATCCCCTTGCCTGCTCCTGTGTCGCCTTGGCTATCTCTACCATCATGGTCGTTATATTCGTTATCGCGTTTGTTACCTCTTTTGAAGCCTTTGCCTGGTCCTGCGTTGCCCGTGCTATCTCTCCGGACATCAGGCTTGCCTGGGAAGAACTCTCGGATATTTTCAGTAAGGCCGTTCCGGCCATGTTCGCCAGTTCGCTCCCTTTCTCCACCGCTTTATTGACGGAAACAACGGATTCGCTTGCCTGGATGGATTCCGACTGTACCGCCCTTATAATATTCGTTATCTCTTTGGTTGAAGCCGCCGTCCTCTCCGCGAGTTCCTTTATCTCATCCGCAACAACCGCAAAACTCTTTCCGTATTCTCCGGACTGGGAGGCGATGATTGCAGCGTTCAGGGCAAGCAGGTTGGTCTGTGCGGTAACCTCTTCTATCACGTTCAGTATCTTTCCTATATCGTCGACCTTCTGAACAAAGCTGCCGATCGTTTCCGCAACATGCTTTGAAGCTTCTTTGATCTGTTTCATGCCTTCTATGGTTATGTTCACGGACGAAACACCTTCTTTTGCATCCGCCATGACCCGGTTGGCTATCGTAAAGGTTTCATTGGTGTTTGCCTCTATCTGCTTTGTCGAAGCATCCATTTCGACGATTGAGGTGGCTGTCTCGTCCGTTATCCTGAGCAGCTGTTCCACGTTGCCGGCAACCTGTTTTATCGATGCACTCATCTCTTCGATGGATGACGTGGTCTCCTCTATGGCCGAAGACAGCATCTCCACATTTTCGAGCACCTCTTCTATACTGGAAGAAAGCTCCAGCACGGAAGATGCACTTTCTGTGGATGAGTTGTGCAGGGTATCGGTATTCTTGGCTATATCCTTGATCGATGCGTTCAGCTCGGTCATCGATGACGTCGTATCCTCTACGGATTTCTGCTGTACCTCGGAGGATTCAAGCAGGGATACGGCGTTGTTGGTGATCTTATGCACGACATCCACGATCGCCTCCGACGTTGCACGGACATTACCCAAAACTTTTCGCAGGTTCTCGGACATGGCATTGAATGAACCGGCAAGCAGGCCTATTTCGTCTTTTGATTTTGACGGCACGGTCTGGGTAAGATCACCGTCCGAAAGCGCCGAGGCTTTCTCGGCTATCACCGGTATCTGCCCCACGATGCGCTGCACGAATATAAACGTCAGCACGGTCCCGAGAACAAAATTGATCAGCACAATCAGGAGAGCGCCGAGCATTAGCGACGTAAATTTTTTGCTGATGCTCTTGAACGACATTCCGAGATACACAAAACCCCTTATTGTTTGTGTTTGCCCGGCCCCGATTTGTCCGTTCACCGATGAACCGGTCGTAACAACATTTTTATTTATCTCCATAAACTTTCCGAACGTCCCCATCTGCATTTCTTCACTCTTATCCTTCGGTGTCGCGAGTATGGAACTCAACCGATCGGAAAACCCGGCTTCCCTGAATCTCGACACAAGGACATTGTTCTTGCTATCGGTGACGACGACGTACGCGATATCCCTGTCTTTCAAGATATTGTCCATGAGCTCGTTCAAAAGGACTTTATCCTCCGCAATGACACCGAACCTTATATTATAGGCAAAATTTTCCGCTATCATGTCCCCTCTTTTTTTAAGCTCGTCCGTGGATATGGATCTCGTCAGCAGAAGATAATATCCGCTATATATGATACT
>DAHXOM010000393.1 GCA_027364825.1 bacterium
TTCGAATCCCACCCTCTCCGTTTTTTATGACTGGATTCGAACGCCGCTGAATGCCTTTTTTTGTGTTGAACTATTCATGAATGCAACTATAATAGTATTATGGAGATAATTTATATAACAGATATTCACGGCGCAAGGGCCCATGTGGAAAAACTTCTTGAGGTGACCTTTGCAGACTTGTACATCGTAAGCGGCGACCTTATCTATTCGCCATTCTACTCGCCGAATACCGGCATGAGGTTTCTCGAACTGCAGGACATCTTCCACGTTATGAGGCAAAAAGACGCACCCAATATGGAAATAGAAAAGTATGTAAGCTCCCTCCTGAATGGCGGTTTATCGGAAGAATTAAAAAGCCAGGCCGAAGAATATCTGAGACTGTCCGAGAGGGCATTGAGCGTCATGAAAGAGAAATACAAAAAAATGGAAACCATGTTCTCCATGGTCAGGAAAGCACCGATAATAGTTCTGCCGGGCAACTATGACATGGACCTGTCCCTTACAACACTTTCTCAGAGGCAGATTCACAAAAAAGTCATTGAAATAGAAGGCCTGAGGATAGCAGGCTACGGCGGCGCCAACATGAGAACAGCCGGCATTCCCGAGCAAGGGATGGCGAAATTTATAGAATCGGAAAGCTACTCAGAACCGTACGATTTTTTTTCCAAGGCAAAACCGGATATCCTGGTTTGTCACCAGCCGCCGTACGGACATTTAGACCGTATTGCATCGTTCGGCTCGATAGGGAGCCTCGGTATAGCCCGGGCAATAGAAGAGACAAAACCTCTCGTCGTCTTGAGCGGTCATATCCATGAGAACTTTGGATGTGAATATTCCGGCAGTACCTTCTATATAAATCCGTCAAACTTCGGGGCCGTTGAAACCATCGAGGGTAAATTTATGGACGGCGGCTATTATGCCAAAATATCGATTGAAAACAAAGTCGTCCAGAAGGTCGTGCTCAAACGTGTTGAAGAATACAGGCCGTACGATATTGTAGACTACATACCGGACGGGGACACCCTGAAACAGGTAGTGCTCGATGAAGCCAGGTACAAGGGGTTGCAGCATAACGTGCACGACAAATTATCCCGTGCTGTCCCGGTAACCCATGTTGAAGAGATAAAACTTTTCAATGCCGTAAAGCATTTCTTCCGGCATTACGAATCCAGGGAAACGAATGATCGGATAAAGTTTTTAAAAAAAGTGGCATTGATAATGGAGGAGAAAGGAACTCCGATCGCCTTTGACCTCGTAGGTTCCACACTATTCGGCATGGCGGAAAAGGGATCCGATATTGATATTGTCGTTTATTATATCGACAAACCTTCGGGGCACGATGCAGACAACAGCATCGAAGAAAAAATAGGGGATTTCAGCCGCATACTCAAGGAACTCGGCAGTGATCAATACCAGGTTGAGGTCGTTGATGCCATAAACCTGAAAGATGTGGAAAAGGCCATTTTAGAACAGGACTTCCAATCAACGGTAACGGGCAGGTTTATTTTCTACAGGGCTATATGCAGGCCTGTTCACCACCGGATTATCAGGAGTTATGAGGCCCTCCTTGACAGCAAGGATGCTTACCGCAAGGAGATGGAAGCATCCATGAGAGATGTTATTACCACCCTGGTCAAAACTTCGAGGCACTTCGAATCCTTCAGAAAATATGAAGCCCGTCTCATCGACCTCGACGTGCCCATCCCACAACCCATACGGAAAAGGCTCAAGCAGTATTTCCAGATGGAGGAATAAACCGCTCCTCCCGGTTAAACCGGAAATGCAGACGCACCTTTTCGGCTTAACCCTTGTACGTTACCACCCTGCCCCACAGGCTTTTCGTGCCCCAGATCCCGGACCTGAGACACTGCAGCTGTACGATCTGGCTGTGGTCGACAAAGACATTGACCTCTGCCCCATAGTTCTTTATGTACCATGCAAACACCTCCGGGTCGGCTGCCTCGAACATTACATTCTGTACACCCAGTGCATTCACGAACTTCGGCGGAACGTCGGTCCTCCACGTCTTCACGTTCTCGGTAATACCCTCCGACTCTATCATGATCATGTATGCTCCTGCGTCCAGGAACCTCTTCGCCTGCTCAATTGCGTGCTCGGGATCGCGCGTGCCCTCTGCTTCCAGCTCTTCCGGGGACGTAGCTCCGCCGGCGCCAAACTGTATACCGATCTCCGGTTTTACCTTTAATCCGGCCTTTTTGACCTTTTCTATGAGCCTGAGCCAGTCGTCCGTCGGTATTGTTATGAACCCGCTCGAGACCTCGATGATGTCAAATCCGAGTTCCTTGCATTCCTGGATATACTTCGATACGGCATCAGGTCCCTGTGTTACGACGTATTCCATGAATCCCCCCGTATCGACCTTAACATCATACTTGTGGCATAGATCGATGAGCTCCTTCACCGCCTTCTTTGGCATCAGACTGAAAGAGCCGCCGGCAAACTTGAGTATGTCTACATACGCTCCCATGGTCTCAAGGACGTCCTCGAGATACCGTTTTCCCATGGGAGTATAGTAAGGACCCCTGATTTCTGTCACGCCTGTCTTCCTCGGCTTTTCCAGCAGATCGTTCATCCTGATAAACCGAAAACCTCGTTCATTTTCATTTGTGTTTGACATGTTTGATACCTCCTTTCCAACGCACCTTTGAGAGAAGCCTCATAAGGTCTTTAACCTTGATAGAATCAAGACCGTTCACTGAACCGATGATTTCACCCTGAAGAAGCGGCGAGATACGGCCGTTTGAGCGCCTTTTGAACTTCTCGGAAACCGTTTCCCACTTCATGGGTTTTGTGTGGAATCCTTCGTAGTCCTTCTTCTCTTTTACCAGCACCGTGCCGTCCGTAAGCTCAACCCGAATTGAGCACGGCATCTGCTCCGGAAATAAACTGCTGTAGATTTGAGACGGTTTAACGCTGACCTTCCTCAACAGGCTCTGGATATCGCTGCGCTGTATGCGTTCAGGTGTGTATTGTTCCGGCATGACCTCGTTATCGAGGAGTGCGGCCGAGACAAGGTACGGTATACTGTGATCTGCCTGTTCTTTTATCTCAACGATGTGCTTGTCGCCTTCCTCACCCCCGCCGATGATATTATAGGCAACATCAAAAGTTTCGATCTCTATTGCCTTTATATCGTCAGGCGCAAAGCTGTGCTCCTGCTTCATCTCCATGATCCCTTCAAGAATCGACTGCGAATGAATCTCGGCATTGTAACGCTTCACGATGGTCCTGGTTACGCGCTCCAGATCTTCCTTTGTCCAGTCAATCTCAAACCTGCCGGAGATTGCGTCCATGAACCCCTTGTTACCCTCGAATACCTCAAGGGGACCCGTAATGCCCCTCATGGCGAGAAAAACAGAGTGCGTCACACCGAATGCGGTGTTTGGGTATGCAAGGCCCTTCCAGTTCGATAGTGTTCCGGTACGCGTGACCCTGAGTGCATTGAATGCTGTTCCGCTTATGGCAATTGCATTCGCTGTTTTCTCCGCATCAAGACCGAGTGCCTTTGAAACACCCGAGGCTACAGCGTATGCTCCCTGGGTTGTATGATCAAATCCCTTTGCCCGTACAGGGGCAACATCGCTCAGCCTGCACTGTACCTGATAGGCAACCGCAAGAGATAGCAACAGTGTCTTACCGTCAGCACCTGCATACTCCGATCCTGCAAGTATTGCACCAAGGTTGTCGCTGGGATGACAGGTCTCACCCTTCGCAAGGTAGCTGTCGTTGAAGTCCAGATAACGTACAAGAGCGCTGTTGTAAAATGCCGCCCTGTCCGGAGACGTTGCGTCGCCGCCGATCGTTGTGCATACACCCCTGCCGCCAAAGTCTTCGTTCTGGTCGGCTATCGCTTGCACCGGACCTGCACCTCCTGCCCCGATCGCACAGCCGAGTGCATCGAGGATCCGTATCTTGAGTGCCTGAACAGCAGATGCCGAAAGATCGGTGTAAGACGCCCTGGTAACAAACCCTGCAAGTTTCTCTACATCCGTCATAATAAACAACTCCCGGATTCATAAGATATTACCCGATCCGGGATGTATCAAGGCACTCTTTTATGCCGGTGCTATGAGAAGTTCTATGAGCTCTGCCCTTGACAATTTTTTAAGGATTGCATCATCACTCTCTACAATGCTGTTCATGAGGAGGGATTTCTGCTTTATCATGGTGTCTATCTTTTCCTCGAGTGTACCCCGCGTTATGAGCTTAAAGACCTGAACACTCTTTTTCTGTCCTATCCGGTGGACCCTGTCCGTTGCCTGATCTTCCCGTGCTGCATTCCACCAACGGTCATAGTGGATTACCACCGATGCCGATGTTAAGTCTATGCCGAGACCGCCCGCCAGCAGGCTGCCGACAAACACCCTGCAGTCCGGATTGTCCTGGAATTTCTTTATTACCGCTGCACGGTTTCGTGTAGACCCCCGCAGGGATGAAAATTCTATGTGTTTGGTTTTCAGCCACTGTTCTATAAGCGACATCATTTCAAGATACTGGCTGAATACAACAATCTTCTCTCCGGAATCTATCGCCTCTTCCATAATTTCTTTGAATAATTCGAACTTGCCCGAAGTGTATGCGCTGTTATGATCTTTTATAACAAGCGAGGGATGATCGCACAGCCTTTTCAGTTTCGTTATCAATGCAAAAATGTGCAGGTAATCGATGGGCTTTGACTCATCTCTCAATTTTTTTATCAGCACTTTCCCGCGCGCATCGACAAGGCTTCTGTAGAGAGAGACCTGGTGCGCCGTGAGTGAACAGTGCCGTATGTCCTCAATCTTTGCGGGCAGGTCATCAAGCACATCTGATTTCAATCTTCTTAATTTAAACGGATGGATGACCTTCTTCAGTACCTTCATCTTGCCAGCATCGTTGTGTTTTGTTATCGGTGTATCGTAGTTTTGTGTAAATGTTTTCAGCGATCCGAGATAGCCCGGTTCAAGGAAATCAAAGATCGACCATAACTCCGTGAGCCTGTTCTCGATTGGCGTACCGGTCAGGGCAAGCCGGTGCCGTGCAGCAAGAAGTTTGGAAGATTTATATGCCCTTGTCGTAAAGTTCTTTATCTTTTGCGCCTCGTCAAGCACTGCATACTCCCACGGCTGTTTTGACAGCGTATCGATGTCGTGAGACATAATGGTGTAGGTAGTAAGCACTACGTGATACGGTTGAACGGCATCAAGGGAACGCGCTTTGTCATAATACCTGTTAATCACGATCCACGGCAGGTACTCCCGCAGTTTCGACTCCCAGTGATCCATAACAGAGGTCGGTACAACGATAATCGAAGGCAGTGAGGCACCGTTCCCGTAGATCGCCGAGAGGAGAGCCATGGTCTGATGTGTCTTTCCAAGCCCCATTTCATCTGCAAGCACACCATTCAGTTGGTTCCTGTATAAGAAATGCAGCCAGTCATACCCGGATTTTTGATAGTCCCTTAATATGCCCTTCATAGAAGATACCGCCGGAGCACCGGTAATTTCAGTTACGCGGTTCAGGATGGAATAAAAATTATTTACTGAGGGAGGTTCCTCCATGCGTACACTATCGTGAAGCTCGGCCCTCAATCTCGTGTACGAAAGCCTTGATACCTTTACCCTGCCCTCCTCGATAATCCCCGTATCTTTCCATCTTTTAATAATATCATCCGGAACATAAACCCAGTCATTGTCTTTTTTCACAAATCCGTCTTTATTCCTCAGTGCGGTAAGTTCATCGATGTTCAAAGATACCCCGGCTGTTTCGTAATAAGGAGCAAGATAAAACCAGTCACCGCTGCCTTCTACGCCGATATGTTTGAGCTCAGGCCCCGGGAGTATATGGGTATTCTTTATACG
>DAHXOM010000397.1 GCA_027364825.1 bacterium
ACGGAGGACACTATGCTTGTTGTAGAAGACATTTCAGAGATTGCAGGAAGGTTTGAAAACAGCCCGCCTCAGGAGATTGTTTCATGGGCTGTCGGCACATTCAATAAGGACATCGCATTTGCATGCAGCTTCGGCCTGGAAGATCTGTGCATCGTGGATATGATCGTAAAGGCAGGACCGGAAACGAATATATTCTATCTCGACACATCACTGCTTTTTAAAGAGACGCACGAGCTGATAGCGAAGCTTGAGGACCGGTACGGGATAAAATTTGAATGTGTGAAAACCGAATGCACCCTTGAACAGCAGGCAAACCAGCACGGTGACGATCTCTGGACTGTCAACCCGGACCTTTGCTGCAACATCAGGAAGGTCGCGCCTCTCAAGAAGAAGCTTTCAACGTTAAAGGCATGGATGACCGGCATACGGAGGGACCAGACGCCGGAGCGCGCAAGCGCAAAGACCGTTGAACAGGACAAAAAATTCGGGCTTGTCAAGATCAATCCGATTGTAAAATGGACAAGCGGTGATACAAAGGATTATATCATGAAGCACGGCATACCGTACAATCCGCTGCATGACCAAGGGTATCCGAGCATAGGGTGTCAACCGTGTACCTTCCCGGTGAAACCCGGGGAAGACCCGCGTTCGGGCAGATGGAAGGGGTTTGCAAAAAAGGAGTGCGGATTACATAAATGAACCCCGTTAGAAAGCCGGCCATAAGCTGGTCGCTTCTGACGGAACGGCATGATGAATTTAAGAGAGTATTCCCGCTATGAACGGTAAAAAGTTCTGACGGGGTAAAAGGAGGTTCCAATGGACAAAGCAACAATCGTCGTATTCTCCGGAGACATGGACAAGGTGATGGCTGCATTCAATATCGCGGTCGGTGCTGCATCTTCAGGTATGGAGGTGACGATGTTGTATACCTTCTGGGGATTGAATATCCTGAGAAAGGACAAGATGGGAAGCCTGTCAAAGGGGATTCTGCAAAGGCTGTTTACGCTTCTCAACAAGGGTGGAACAGAGAAACTGCCGATGTCGCGGTTCAATATGTTCGGTATGGGGCCCTGGATGATGAAAAAGCTTATGAAACGGTACAGCATGCCGAGTGTAAAAGAACTTTACTCGACAGCGAAACAGCTTGGCGTCAAGATGATTGCATGTACCATTACCATGGGTGTTATGGGACTCGGCAAGGAAGACCTTGTAAGTGATATTGATGAATTCGCCGGAGTGATTACCTATATAAAAGATGCAAGAGAATCAAAGATAAATCTTTTTGTATAAAGGAGGTATGTATGGATGTGAATAAAACAGTAGACGCCGTTGGTATGCTGTGTCCCATGCCTATACTAAAGACGGTCCAGGCGGTAAAGGAAATGAAGGTCGGCGATGTTCTTGAGATCACAGCCACGGACGAAGGTATTAAAAAAGATATCAAGAACTGGTGTGATATGATGGGGCATGAGCTGATTGATATTCAGGACAAAGATAACAAGATCATAGTACATCTGAGAAAACTGAAATAAATGTTTTTTCGTCTCAAACTCTTTCCTTTCTGTCCTAGAAATACTATATTACTGGTGCGAGAAGAACTGAAATAAAGAGGAGGGCTATATGAAGGCTATGATTATTACCGCGTTTGGCGGGCCCGAGGTTTTTAAAGAGCAGGAGGTACCAAAACCAAAACCGGGTGAAAATGAGGTGCTGGTTAAGGTTTATGCAACTTCGATTAACCCTGTTGATTATAAGATACGGAAGGCGGGGTCATGGGCAGGGGTCAAGCCGCCCGCAATTATAGGCTATGATGTTTCGGGCGTCGTAGAGGCGACCGGCAGCGGGGTAAGAGATTTTAAAGCCGGGGATGAGGTTTACTATACACCGGAGATCGCAGGAGGAGGGCAGGGCAGCTATGCAGAGTATCATGTAGCCAATGAGGCGATTGTTGCACGAAAGCCTTCGAATCTGAACCATACAGAAGCGGCGAGTATTCCCCTTGCAGGATGTACTGCATTTGAAGCGCTTGTTGCTACTGCAAATATAAAGGCGGGTGAGTCCATATTGATCCATGCAGGTGCCGGAGGTGTTGGATCTCTTGCAATACAAATTGCAAAGGCTCTGGGTGTATATGTATTTTCGACCTGTGGCTCCTACAATAAAGAACTCGTACGGCAGTTAGGCGCCGATCGCATTATAGATTACAGGACAGAGGATTTTGTCGACGTTATTCTGAAAGAAACAGGGAATAAAGGCGTTGACGTTGTATTTGATACGATAGGCGGTGAAACCCTGTCAAAGAGCGTACGTGCTGCAAAACATTCGGGAAGGATTGTCAGCATCGTATCGTCCAACAATAATCTTGATGCTGCAAAGGACAGGAACATCAGTGTTGACTACATATTTATGAAACGTAATCGTTCGACGCTCGATGCCCTGCGCGCATTGATAGAAAAGGGCAAACTAAAACCGATCATCGATTCGGTCATGTTGCTCAAGGATGTGGCGCTCGCCCAGCAAAGGCTGGAAAAGGGCGGGGTACGGGGTAAGATTGTATTAAAGGTCGTTGAAAACTGAGGTAGGTGAGATTATGGCAGAGAAGGAAATAACAAATAAAGGGAATGTCCAAGTTGGTGATAGTGCACCGGATTTTACGCTTGATTCCCAATCGGGAGATAAAGTTAGACTGAAGGACTTTATAGGTAAAAAGATCATTGTCCTGTACTTTTATCCCAAGGATGGTACGCCGGGCTGTACTGCCGAGGCGTGCAGTTTCAGGGACAATTATGATGTGTTTCAAAAGGCGGGTGCCGAGGTCATCGGTATTAGTTCCGATGCAGTTAAGTCCCACAGTGCCTTTGTTTTGAAGTATAATCTGCAGTTTATTCTGCTGAGCGATAAGGACCAGACTGTACGGAAGCTCTATGGAGTACCGTCGACACTCGGGTTACTGCCCGGAAGGGTTACCTATATTATCGACAAAAAGGGGATTGTACGGCACGTATTTTCTTCGCAGTTTAATGCAACCAAACATATCAGCGAAGCCCTCCGTGTGATTCAATCGTTAACCTGAGAAATGCAAGAGGGAAGTCGGCCATAGGCCGATAAGTCCTCTGGCTTAGTTGTTCATTCATTCTGGGTACCCATCCTGGGCATACAGCGAAGCTGGGTCGGAAGGGTCGTGCGATCTACCTTCTTAACGATTAAAACAGTTTAAAAGGTTTAAACGGTTTAAACCGCTGTGAGATAGCTGTCCCCTCTCTGATGATTGACAAAAGATTATGTATAGGAT
>DAHXOM010000404.1 GCA_027364825.1 bacterium
ACAGTAGAAAAGGCTCTATAGACAATTACAGGATTTATATAAAAATGGCAACAGTAAATCAAATATTAAAATATACCGGACTCTATGGTTTTACAATCGGTGACGCACTGTTCTTTGCAGGCGCTTTCCTGCTTATTATGGTATTGGTTAAGCTTTACAATAAAAAACGCAAGTAATACCCTCAAATACCTTCAGAAATACCCTATTCTGGCATGATGTTTGCTTTCTAAATCTATAGTTATGGCAAGTAGCATTGTAATTATTGATGATTGTGAACTGATTAAATTGTCGTTATTGAAGATATTACCTCACTACGCAAATTCGGTTGAGTTTTACGATAATCTGTCAGCCGCCTTAAAGGTATTAAGAGCGGTTAAGGAACAGAAACGGTATATATTTATTGTTGATTTGGAACTGGTTACCCATAATGGCATTCAGGAGCTTATCGGTATCATGCCGCAGGGTTGTTATGACATTATACTGCTTACCTCAATGCCCCTTGCTCACGTAGAGAATGAAAAGGATGAGAAGGGGGTAGTCAAAATCTTCTCAAAACCGTTTAATGTTCAAGAACTTACCGAAACAATCATCCATTTAAACAGTGCGGGTTAAATTTTTTCGTAGAACTCTATAAGGACGCCGTGTGTGGATGACGGGTGTACGAATATCGCTTTGTTGCCTTTATACCCCGTGCGCGGTTTTGTATCGATAAGTTTAAAGCCGGAGGCCTGCAGTGCTTTTATCAGGAGTTCTATATTCTCGACCTCAAGGCAGATATGGTGAAGCCCTTCCCCTCTTTTTTCGAGGAATTTTGCCACACCGCTGTTGTCCTGCAGAGGCTGTACGAGCTCTATATGGGTGTTGTCGAGAGACATAACTGCTATCTCGACACCCTCCGGTTCTACCCGCTGCCGTGACTGGAGTGCTATGCCTAATTTCCGGCTGTAGGTCTCAATAGCCTCTCCTAAATCTTTTACCACGATTGCAATATGATCAAGCTTCATCTTCGAGTTCTTTCGCATAGGTATTCATGATAAATTTTTCAACGTCTTCCGCGGATGGAAGTTTTACCGCCTCTAATACAAGCTTATGTGCATGTTCCTTATTGATGTTGGAAATGAATCTTTTCGCTCTGTTCATAATGCCGATATTCATACTTAACTCGGAAAAGCCCATGCCTATCAATATCGGGAGATAGAGCGGTACGCTTGCCATTTCTCCGCATATCTGTGCCGGTATGTTGCTCGCTTCCGCCTGCTGGGCTATTAACAATAAAATTCTCAGTACAGCGGGGTGCAATGGCTGATAGAGGTATGATACTTCCTCGTCTCCGCGATCTATTGCCATGGTGTACTGGATCAGATCATTTGTTCCAACGCTTACAAAATCGAGCGAACCAGACAGATTATCCACAATCATTGCAGCGGCCGGGGTTTCGATCAGTGCCCCGAGTTTTGTAGTTCCGGGTTTATAGCCGTGGCTGATAAGATCCTCTCTCTCCTCGTCTATGATTTTTTTTGCGGTTTTGACTTCTCCGACAGACGAGACCATGGGCAGCAGGATCCCTATTTCACCCATCGCACTGGCTCTGAGAATAGCCCTTATCTGTGTTCTGAAGAGGGGCTGTTCTTTTAGACATACCCTGATACCGCGTAGTCCGAGCGCAGGATTTTCCGACTTTTTATACAGGGTGGAGAATAATTTATCTCCCCCTATATCAAGGGTTCTTATGGTAACCTGGGAACCGGAAAACAATTTCGTGATGGTGGAATAGTGCATAAAGCTTGTTTCTTCCGACGGAAGCTCTCTCTTTCGCGTATAGAGATACTCTGTTCTGACAAGGCCTATGCCTTCAGCTCCGGCGTTAAAGGCGTCTTCCGCCTCTTCGAGAAATTCTATGTTTGCCATTATCTTTATAACAACACCGTCTTTTGTTGTCGTGCTGCTCCTTGCCTCACGGTGGGTATCTCTTTCCTCCTTATGAGCCCTTGTCCCTTGATATTTATTGATGATCTCGAGTTCCGGCTCTACTATCAGGATGCCGTTATCTCCATCTATGAGCAGGTTTTGTCCATCCCGTATCTTACTTGCCAGATTCTTTATGCCGGCGACAGCAGGGATTCCAAGGGATCGTGCTATAATGGCAGAATGTGATACAAGACCCCCTGTTTCGAGTGCAAGGCCTATGACATTATCTTTCATGAGATATGATGTGTTCGACATGGCAAAGCTTGATAAAACGATAATCCCGGGTTCTTCCAGCTCATGGGTCGCTTCCTGTCCGGAAAGATTCTTCAGGATCCTTTGACCTTCATGAGCCACGTCGAACTTCCTTTCTTTGATATATTCGTCTTCTATCCTGTCGAAGGTCTTTTCTATGTTGCTTAAGACTTC
Organism: bacterium; assembly: GCA_027364825.1. Classification (GTDB taxonomy): domain Bacteria; phylum JAMCPX01; class JAMCPX01; order JAMCPX01; family JAMCPX01; genus JAJYLM01. Next base: position 2,395 of record DAHXOM010000404.1, read on the forward strand.
GGTCAATGCCCATTCGGTGTTGATGGCATTGTCCTTTATCCTTGCAAGGACATTTTCTATAAATGATTTGTCCTCCAGTATCATCAGGTGCATATCGAGTATGAGCAACGCCTCTTTCCCGGTAACAGGATCTATTTTCTCAGAAATGCCCTTGATCTCGATTTTCGATTTTTCTATCGCAGTGAGGAACCGGTTTATTTCTGAAGGTATATTATCATAAGCTATATGGTAACGCGCTATATCGAAAACGGAGCTGATCGGCATAATCGCCTTGCCCGCGGCCCAGCCGGGAGAGACTGCTATACCTTTCAGGTACGTAGTCATTGTTCTTCACCGAATTTATTTTCTATAAGCTGGCGCAGGGAGAATAAGGCTGTTTCCTCATCCTTTCCATCCGCCATGATCTTCAACGTCGTCCCTTTTGCAGCCGCGAGTGTCAGTAAGCCGAGTATACTTTTTCCGTTCGCCCTTTCGCCGTTTTTGTAGACATAGATCTCGCATTCATAGGCGTTTGCAAGCTTCACGAACTGAGCCGCGGCCCTGGCGTGAAAACCGAGTTTGTTGCTGATAATAAAACTGCCTTCCTTCATGATCCTGTTTTGTTCAATACGTCATCGGCAAGTATGATATTCTTCCTGCCGTACTCCTTGATCATATTGGCGAGCTCTTTTATCGGCATTTTTGTGTCCATGGATGCGAGCTTGATAAGCATGGGCAGGTTTACGCCTGCAAGTACTTCTACAAGACCCTCGCTCAGGAAGGACAAACTTATATTTGACGGTGTACCTCCGAACATGTCCGTAAGGATAAGTACACCTTCTCCTTTATCGACTCTTTTTATGGCGTTTGCAATTCCGTCCCGCAAAACCTCCACGGGCTTTGTAGGGTCCGTCATAACGGACGTTATGTAGTCTTTTTTCCCTACAATGAATTCCGTGGTTGCGACCAGTTCATTTGCAAACTGACCATGTGCAACAACAACAACTCCAACCATGTTTACTCCTTTTCAATGTCCCTGTGCTTTATTATGGGTATATAACCCAAGTCGGTTATCATGTTTTTCACCTCTTCCACTATAGTTACGGACCTGTGCCTGCCGCCTGTACATCCGAACGATATGGTCAGGTAACTTTTTCCCTCAGCATCGTAAAGCGGTATTGTGAATTCCATAAATTTTTTCAAGAGGTCGAGAAATTTAAGGGTGATATCGTTATTCTTAACATACTCAATTACATCTTTGTCAAGGCCTGTTGAACTTTTCAATTCCGGTACAAAGTATGGATTTCTGAGGAATCTGACGTCAAAAACTATATCGGTATCCGCGGGAATCCCGAACCTGTATCCGAATGATTGGAGTATTATAGTCATGGATTTTGTTTTCGTTGATTGTTGAATGAACAGCTTCAGTTCCTTTTTCAGATCATGGACGGTAAAGTCCGAGGTGTCGATAATGTGGTCCGCCTGGCTCTTTATTTCTTCAAGGTACTTCCGCTCAAGCTGGAATCCCTTTTCTATCGGTATGTCCTGTGCCAGGGGATGCTTTCTCCTGGTCTCGCTGTATCGTTTCAGGAGGACACTGTCGTTTGAATCAAGAAAGATAATGGTAACCTTGTCTTTTGTGGATTTTAATGCCTGCAGTTGCCGGGAGAGGTCTGCGAAGAAGCCCCTTCCCCGTACATCTATTGAAAAGGCTATGTTCATGATATCTTCTTTTG
>DAHXOM010000405.1 GCA_027364825.1 bacterium
GCAGTAACCGGTATAGCAGGTCCTGACGGCGGTACGGCAAAAAAACCCGTAGGGCTTGTTTATATTGCCGTTGCAATCGGTAAGGAGATAGAGGTAAATAGGTTTATATTTCAAAGAGATAGAGATGGTAACCGAAAGGAAACAACAAGCACAGCCATTGAAATGCTGATCCAAAAACTGCAATAACTAATTTCCGAATTTTGAGTTTTGAATTTTGAGTCTTGAATCCCTCCCTTCAAGGGAGGGAAATAAAAAGGGGAAGGTCAGGATGAGGTCTTCTAACACACTGAAATATAATAAAAACCAGCTTTTTCCGTAATAAACAGTTGACCACGGTAGAAAATGTATATACCATGGTATTCTGGAAGTGATGAATACCTTCCATCGGGCCCCAAACGGGGTTGACTTGCTGGGTCAACTACACATATTCACTACAGGAATAGGGGCGAGGCAACCACGACCCTACTTTAAATTATGGAGGTATTATGAAATTATTTACAAAATTATACACAATTTCCGATGTAAGCGGGACCGGGACGAATCAGAATCAAACAATAGAAACATTCAAACTTCCGAACGGGTTGAAGGTCTTCTATGATCATGTGCCGGACACACCGCTTGTATCGATCCAGGCATGGGTAAATACCGGCAGTGCCGATGAGCCGCACGGATCAGCAGGTATATCCCATTTAATCGAGCACATGTTTTTCAAGGGTGCGGCGAATAAAAAGATAGCGGTTATCGCAAAGGAGATCGAGGCGCTGGGCGGGTATATCAATGCGTTCACATCATTCGAAGAGACCGTGTTCTATATAACGATAAAGAACAGCTATTTTAACAGGGCAATGGATGTGCTTGCACAGACCATTATCAATCCGTCGTTTGATGAAGACGAGCTGAAGATGGAACGGGAGGTTGTGCTCGATGAGATCAAAAGGGGCAAGGATGATACATATCAGACCATGTTCCTGACGCTCTACGGTCTTGCATACAAAGGGCATCCCTACAGCAGGCCTATCATAGGGTATGAGAAGACGGTCAGCTCGTTTGACAGGAACAGCATATTCACCCATTTCAAGAGGTGGTATGCGCCTTCGAACATCAGCATCGTGGTTGCCGGAGATATCCCGAAACAGCAGGTGGAACAGGGTATTTATCATGCATTCGAGACCATGAAATCCAACGGCATCATTGAGCATATACGGCCCAACCCCCCGGTGCAAAAGCACCAGCAGAGTATTGTAAAGGGTATGGATGTAAAGGACACGTACTACGCAATGGGGTTCATTACGCCGCCGGTAACGGACGAGGACAGCTTTGCCCTGGAGGTATTATCTTACATCCTCGGCGGCAATGATACCTCGCGCCTGCCGCGCATCGTGAAAAATGAAAACAGACTGGTTGACAGCATCATGGTTTCGCATTCTTCGAACAGGTACACAGGGTTTTTCAGCATCAGCGGCACCACAGAGCCGGAAAAGCTGCAAAAAGCCCTTGATAATATCATGAGCACCGTGTCCGATGCCGCTATCCAGTTACCGACCCATGAGGAGATAGCGCGTGCAAAACAGATGCTGAAGAGTATGTTTATCTACGACCTTGAAACCGTAAAGCAGCGTGCCATGAAAATAGGAGAGGCTGTCGTTGAGATGGGCGGGCTGGACTATATTATGGACTACACGAAAAAGATAGATAGTGTAAATCTGGAGACCATAGGAAATGCAATCACCAAATACCTTAATCCGGACAGGCTGAACGTAGTTGCAATACTGCCCAGGAAAAAGGTTGATAATAAGAAACATATGCATGTTGTCCATCCGGCAGGCATGGGCATGGCTTACACCCTGAAGCACGCGGGAGATGTCCTGATGGCAACGTTTGAAAACGGCATGCGTCTGCTATTGAAAGAAAAGCATACGATACCGGTCGTGGCATTGTCCTGTCTGTTTCTGGGAGACACAACAGAAGAGCCTTCGGATAAAACCGGGCTTATCAATGTAATGTCCATGATGTTCAAGAAGGGCACACACTACCGGAAGGAAAGCGACATAGAGAGAGAAAGCGATAACATATCAGGCATGTTTTCCCCGGTGAGGACAAAACAATCGTTCGGTATCACCGGTGAATTCCTGAACAAGTACACGGATGACGGGTTAAGCCTGTTCGCGGATATGCTCTTGAATTCAACCTTTGAAGCGGATGAGATAAAACGGGTCAAGAAGGACATTGTAGCCGACATAAGGGCGGACAAGGACAATATAGGTATGCAGGCAAGGAACGCCTTTTTAAAACTGATGTACGGTTCTACTCCCCTGAGCCTGTCGGAAAAGGGCAACGTTAGCACCGTTCAAAAGATTGAAAGACCGGATCTGCTGAATTCCTACAACAAGCTTGTGTCCGGCAGGAACGGCGTTGTTTCGGTGGTCGGCGATATCGACAGGATGGAAATGGTAAAAAAGATCGCACGCTATCTCTCCCTGATAAAAACCGGCAAACATTACGTGCCGCCTTCTCACGACGTAAAACAGCCGTTGCATGCGATAAAGACCGAGAAGTATAAAATGGAGAAGAACCAGGCGCACATCATAACGGGCACGCTGACCGTGCCGGTCAACCATAAGGACAGGTTTGCCCTGATGCTCCTCGATCAAATACTCGGAGGCCAGAGCGGCAGGCTGTTCGTCGAGTTAAGGGACAAACGCGGGATATGCTATGCAGTGCAGACCATTGGAGAGGCAAAGCTGAACAACAAGGGCTGGTTCGGAATCTACACATCGACATCCCCGGAAAAGGTTGATGCCTCGCTTGAGGTCATAAAGACCGAGGTTGATAAGCTTTACGAAAAAGGTGTCAACGATATCGAGCTCGAGAACAGCAAGCGCTATATCCTGTCCGATTATGACAGCCGCAAGCAGATGGCATTGAGCGTGTCGAGCATGCTCGCGTACAACGAGCTGTTCGGTCGCAGTATCGATTATTACAACAAGTTCCCGCACCTTATAACACAGGTAACGAGAAACGACGTGAATGCGGTTATAAAAAAATATTTCCCGCCGGACAGATTTACAACGCTCGTACTGGTTCCGCGGTAACCTTTGCTTTCAATGGATTGTTCTTTCTCATCGTTAACTGGTAGAATAAATATTCTCACTTTTAAGAAGTGTTGGCTAATTTTTTTCTTGCAATCCCGTGAGAGTCTATACGATAATCCCCTTATCCCTCCTCACTTTGAGGGGCTGTCGGATAATCCACTTTTTCTCTCCCTCCCTTGACGGGAG
>DAHXOM010000031.1 GCA_027364825.1 bacterium
TTCCGGTACTATTATTACAGTTCTGCCACTGACATGCGTAAGGGCTTCGATGGTTTATGCGGACTGGTGCATACAGAGATAGGCCGCCGCCCGGTAAGCGGAGAGGTATTTATCTTTGTTAATCATCAGCGGGATAAAATAAAATTGCTTCACTGGGAGTCAGGAGGATTTGTGTTATACTACAAGCGACTTGAACGGGGTACCTTTGAGCTGCCCCAAGTAAGTTCCACGGGTAAAAACTGCCAGATCAGCTGGTCATCTTTGATGCTTATGGTCGAGGGTATTTCTATTGAGAAATACAAGCAAAGGCGGCGATATTTTATTAACAATTTTCTTCCGGCATCTTAATAAAAATCTTTGAAAATATTAGGGTTAAACATCTGATTTTGCCATTTTTGCATTATGCAGAACGGGCAGGAAATATTTACAGAAAAAGGGGTTCTTCTCACACATGAGCAGTACAATATGTACCAGGAAATGTTTGCCCGGGAGAAGGAACATGAGGCAGAGATTTTATACCTTAAACAGGAGCTCGCCCAGCTTAAGCGGATGATTTTTGGCAGCAAGAGTGAGAGGCATATCGGAGGAGATCCCTCGCAGTTAAGTCTTGGACTGGATGCAGGAGCCATAACACAACCTGAGAAAGAGACAGAGCAGGTTACCTATACACGCAATAAGACAGATAATAAAAAAGGGTCAGCCATACGCTTTGCCTTACCGGCACATCTGCATCGGGAAGAACATATCATCGAGCCGGAGGAAGACATTACCGGAGCAAGGAAGATAGGAGAAGTTGTAACGGAAGTTCTTGAATACACCCCTGGTAAGTTTTATGTAGAGAAGTATGTGCGTCCAAAATATGTACTTCCCAAAGAGGAAAGAATCGTTATCGGAGAACTTCCATCTTTTCCAATACCAAGAGGTAATGCAGGAGCTGGTCTTTTGGCACATCTTCTTATCAGCAAGTTTGTTGATCATCTTCCTTTTTATCGTCAGGCACAGCAGTTTAAGAGACAGGATATTGTCATCGCAGAATCTACTATCAGCGGATGGTTCACAGCATCATGCCGGTTACTGGAACCATTATACGAAAGGTTGGTAACACGGGTACAAGGGAGCAGTTACCTTATGGCCGATGAAACACCCATTCCGGTACAGACAAAAGACAAGCCCGGTTCGACACATAAGGGGTATCATTGGGTTTATAAAGCTCCTGTGGATAAGTTGGTATGTTTTGATTACCGTAAAGGCAGGGGAAGAGATGGTCCTGAAGAGTTCCTTGAATCATTCCGCGGAATGCTTCAGACAGATGGATATGTTGCATATGATATGTATGAAAAGAAAGATGGCATAACCTTATTTGGCTGTATGGCGCATGCACGCAGGAAATTCGAGAAGGCAAAAGATAACGATCTGAAAAGAGCAGAGTATGTACTTGAACGTATGGCAAAGCTGTACATGACCGAGCGTGAGGCAAGAGAAAAAGGACTGTCCTTTGACCAGAGAAAAGAGCTACGCATAGAACAATCGCTTCCGGTACTGCAAGAACTGGGAAAGTGGATGAAAGAACAATTACCCGATATATTACCAAAGAGCGCCATCGGTCAGGCTATTGCTTACACTCTTGGATTATGGCCCCGGCTAACCAGATATGTCCAGCACGGACAGGTAGAGATAGACAACAATCTTGTCGAGAATAGTATTCGTCCGGTAGCACTTGGCAGAAAAAACTACATGTTTGCGGGATCACATGAGGCAGCACAGCAGGCAGCGATGATCTACTCATTCCTTGGTACATGCAAGATCAATAATATCGAACCATACGGGTGGTTAAAAAATACTCTCCAGCGGCTCCCTGATCATTCAATCCAGAAGCTCGACGAACTGTTACCATGCTAACAGGCTTTCAGAATACTTTTGTCACAAATTGAGAAAACGGAGGATATTGACCCCTTGAGATGAATTTTTAATACAGGTATCAGGCCGAAGGTTTACAAAGAATTTAAGAAACTAAAATGTAATTCGGATTATGGAAGATTTCATAATGTATATGTG
>DAHXOM010000036.1 GCA_027364825.1 bacterium
AACATACAGAGAGGCAATATGCAAATAATAGATACGCGCATAACTAAAACAATGCTCATAGTGCTTGACGGTGCCGGTATCGGCGAGGCGCCGGACGCTGCCGATTACGGCGATGCGGGCAGCAACACACTGGTCAATACGGCCAAGGCAACCGGCGGGCTTTCTCTGCCGAACCTATATACGCTGGGACTCGCCAATATAACGGATTTCCCTTTCCAGGGGCCCACGGATACCCCTTCCGCGTGTTATGGAAAAGCAAGGGAGCTTTCCAAAGGCAAGGACACAACAACAGGCCACTGGGAGATGATGGGCTTGATAACGGACAAGCCGTTTCCCGTATTTCCCCACGGCTTCCCCGATGCAATCATATCGGCCTTTGAATCCGGCACAGGCAGGAAAATACTCGGGAACAAACCTGCCTCCGGGACGGTCATTATAGAGGAGCTCGGGGAACAACACCTGAAAACAGGCATGCCCATCGTCTATACATCCGCGGATAGTGTATTTCAGATAGCCGCACATGAAGGTATAGTGCCCGTGCCGGAACTTTACCGGTGGTGTGAAATAGCACGGAAGATAGTGGATCCGTACCATGTAGAGCGGGTGATAGCACGGCCGTTTACCGGTGAACCGGGACATTTCATAAGAACGGAGCGAAGGAAGGATTTTGCCGTACCGCCCCCGGGTACATCGGTCTTGGACCTGTTGAAGGCCCATGGACTGGATGTTGTCGCTATCGGTAAAATAAACGACATATTCTCAGGGAGAGGCATAACACAGGCGATTCACAGTGGTTCAAACGAACAAGGTATAGAAGAAACCATTAACGCTTATCGGCAGATGAAGAAAGGTCTTGTTTTTACAAACCTCAACGACTTTGATACGGTGTACGGACACCGCAATGATCCGTTTGGTTTTAAAAAGGCGCTCGAATACTTTGACGGGCGGTTAAAAGATATTATCCATACTATGGATGATAAGGCTATGCTTATCATAACCGCTGACCATGGGTGCGATCCTACGACACCGGGTACAGACCATTCAAGAGAGTATGTGCCTCTGCTTGTATATATGCACGGGCTGCACGGTAAAGACCTTGGGACAAGACGCGGCTTCTGTGATACGGGAAAAACGATACTCAAGGCATTTTCCATCGATGCCGATACAAATGGTGTTGACTTTATTGATTTTATATTTACAAATAAGACATGATTGTACTTAATAATGATACTACCAAAACACCATCCAAGAAGCTTGACGGATGTGTGATCACCATAGGTAATTTCGACGGTGTGCATCTCGGTCACCGGTATATACTGGAGCAGACAATCTCAAAGGCAAAGCTTCTTGGTACCATCCCCGTGGTAATGACCTTTGAGCCCCATCCCTATAAATTCTTCAACCCGGGTGAAAAGAGTTACCTGTTGCTGCCGTTTGAAGAGAAATATGCACGCATAAAAAAGATCGGCATCGAAACCATCATCGTGACCGAATTTACCATGGATTTCGCGAGGATGTCCCCGCATGAGTATGCGCGCAGGATACTCAAGGAACTGATAAATCCATCCACGGTTGTTGTCGGACACAACTTCACCTTCGGCAGGATGGCAAGCGGCGATGTATCTTTGCTCAAAGGGTTCGGCAAGGAATACGGTTACAATGTCATTATTGTGGATCCGTACGTTATAGACGGGAAAGTGGTATCCAGCTCAAGGGTCAGACAATACGTAAAATACGGCCAGGTACAGGAGGCAGCACGGTTCCTGGGTTATAATCCGTATATTACAGGGAAGGTTGTTACCGGCACGCACCGTGGCACCAATATATTGGGCTTTCCCACGGCAAACATCGAAACCTCATGGGAGCTCCTGCCGCAACGGGGTGTATACGCAGTAAAAATTTTACGGAAAGACACCCTGCATTACGGCGTAGCAAATATAGGCATCAACCCGACATTCGGAGGACACGAGTTAAAAATAGAGGTACACATACTGAATTTTGATAAGGACGTCGTGGGGGAAGACATGGCTATAGAATTTATCGAGAAAATAAGGGACGAGGTGAGGTTCTCCTCCTCTGACGAATTAAAGCAAAAGATCTCCGAAGATATAGAATTCGCGAAAAAGGTGTTCTCTCTCTCTCCGGACGCAACCCATCGACGGGTCATTGTATGACCTCTGTTCTCGGTATTGTGGGCCATCCGCTCGATCACAGCGTATCCGTGCCCATGCACATGTCGGCTATCTTCACGCTCGGCATCGACTATGTTTATATGAGTTTTGATATCCTGCCCGGGAATGTGGCCCATGCTGTCGTGCAGTTCAAGAAAGAGCACATCAAAGGATTCAATGTAACCATACCGTATAAGGAGATTATCATGCCGTATCTTGACGGCGTCGATGAATATGCGAGCAGGGTCGGAGCGGTCAATACGGTCAACAACGAGAACGGAAGATTGAAAGGCTACAACACGGACGGCACCGGTTATGTAAAGTCCCTGAGAGAACAAACGGGACTCGATCCCCGCGGCAAGAAGGTCCTCATGATAGGCGCAGGAGGTGCCGCAAAGGCGGTTGCATTCTCATTGCTTGAGGCAGGAGTACAAACGATCATCATCGCAAACAGGACGCCCGAACGCGCCGAATCCCTATGCAGGCACCTTAAAATTTACTTCTCCGGTGCATCTTCACAGTGTATCGGCATGCCGGATATAAACACGATAGACCATAAGGCCATAAACCTCGTCATCAACACGACGTCTCTGGGCATGAAAGGTGCCGGGGATATCGATATAGATTTAACGGATTTTGAGAACGATACCGTTGTTTCGGATATCGTTTATAATCCCTTAGAAACGCCGCTTTTAAAGAGAGCGGGACAGGCAGGGTTGAAAACACACGATGGTGCGGGCATGCTCGTGTATCAGGGGGCGGAAAGCTTCAGGATATGGACGGGTGTTCAACCTCCGGTCGATGTGATGAGGCAGGCAGTCCTCAGGGCTTTGCAGGAACATCATTAACCGCACATAAAAAGGGCGGACACGAATGTCCGCCCTTGCATTTTTCATTATAGCCGGATGCCGGCGATCCTCTTACTCCGCCAATACGAAATACACATCCGTCGGTTTAAACTTGGAGTTCCGCTTGAACCTCGGTTTCACCTTCCTGCCGATAAGATTGATAGAGACCTTGTCCGGGTCAACACCGAGAAGCCTCGACAGCATGAGGGTTTTGGCGCCCTCAAATTCGACCAGCACGAGCATAAACGGCGTTTCCTTGAGGAATTCCTCGCTTCCGAAATGGCACACGGTAAACGTATGTATCTTCCCTTCTTTCGGCAGCTCTATCCACTCACACTCACCTCCGCATTCCTGACAGTGAAGTTTCGGTGTCACCTGTACGTAACCGCAGGAGGTACATTTTGTTCCGAGCAGCCGTCCATTTGCAAGTCCTGCAAAAAAAGGTGAATCCTGTCCATAACTATGAATGTAATTTATACCGTAGTGCTGGAGCATGACAATGGGACTCATATCCTTCAATTGTTTTAAATCCTTGGGAAACGGGACATTGAACAAAACAGTGCCGTCTTCGGTCTCAGGTATTACTATCGTTGATTTTTCTTTTTTCATGGTATCCTCCTTATGCCTTTTCCAGTATTGATACTGTTACATACGTGCCGGTACCCGCGTGACTGTGGATTGCGCCTCTCTTTGCATCTTTGACCTGCAACAGATCATTTCCAAAATGCTTTTTGATGGAGTGCTGTATCTGCCAGAACGCGAATACCGCCTGCATAAGCCCCGTTGCACCCACCGGATGCCCGCACGCTATCAGGCCGCCGGAAAGATTTACCGGAATTGTTCCCTTCTTCTTCAACTTCAGACCATACTCGATGTTCGGTAGAAACGGATTGCCTGCTTCGACAAACTTCCCGCCTTCCCCGTACTTGCAAAGCCCCATGTCCTCGTACGTTTGTATCTCCGAAGAGGTGTAAGCATCGTGGAGCTCGACAAAATCAATCTCCTTCCGCGGATCTTTGATCTTCGCCATTTCATAGGCAAGCTTTGTCGCCATCCTGCCTGCCCTGAAAGAATGTATACCCGGATAATCAAGGTGTTTATAATCGTTCGGCGACTCATGGGGAAGCAGTATGACCTTGCCGTGCGGCCTGTCCGCCATCCTCATGCTGTCCGTCCCTCTGCCGACCCCCGAGATCCTGACAGGGTTCAGCTTCGTACCCGATATCTTCTCCAGCTTTCTTACGCCTTCTTCACTCGCAAGAAGCGCTACAGCTGCTCCATCGGACATAACGCACACATCGAGCCTGGTCAACGGCCACGCAACCATCGGTGCGCTGCGGACGTCCTTGATCGTAAGCTTTTCCTGCTTCTGCGAATAAGGGTTGTGATAGGCGTTGATGTGGTTTTTTACCGATACCATTGCCATCTGCTCTACCTTTGTTCCGAACTCTTTCATGTGCCTGACAACCATCATCGCATAATAGCCCGTGTAAAACCCTCCCACCGGATAGTCGAAATTTACATCCGACGCGAGTGCTATAAACTCATTGCCCTTCCAGGTATTCACATGGGAC
>DAHXOM010000038.1 GCA_027364825.1 bacterium
CTCGATCAGAACCTCATCATACCGTGGATAAGCACCGATAATCTGAATAATCTGTATGATGAACTCAGACAGCTTGAATTGGTAATGCCGGAAAATACAGAACTTAACATTGTGAGCTGCCCAGGTGCAAAAACATGCAATATCGGTATTGCACGTTCCCAGGGACTCGCACAGGCAATACACGATGAACTCAATTCAAAACTCGATGGCGATTTCTCGGATATTGCAATAAGGGTATGCGGATGTCCGAATTCATGTGCACAGCACTACATCGGCAATATCGGGTTTAGCGGAATGGCAAGGCGTATCGGCGAAAGGCATGCCCCATTCTACCAGGTCTATCTTGGAGGCAGCGGTACGGAAAACGGGTTTCAATTTGCAAAACCTTTCCTGAAGATTCCGGCAAAACATATCCCTGCATTAACAAAGAAGGTCATGGAATTGTACAAGGGCGATAAACAGGGAGCGGAAACATTCAATACCTGGGTTGCAAGATACGGTGAGGAGAGACTGACAGAAGAACTGCTGATGTACTCATACCTGCCCGAATATGAGCGTGCTCCGGAGTTCTATTGTGATTACGGCATGGATGAGCCGTTCAGCATCAAGGACATTGGCAAAGGCGAGTGTGCCGGAGGCGTTGTTGATACTATAGAGATCTACCTGAACCGAGCAGAAACCAGGATCATGGATGCGGATACGTTTGCACGCCGTGGGCTGACAAAGCAGGCCATTGAGCAGGCAAGTGCTGCAATAACGTATGCATTCCAGGCACTCCTGATCATTCAGGGAGAGGACCCGGACACACTCGGGACAGATTTAAGTAAATACGTAGGGCAATTGCATTCCCATAACATAATCGATAATGCCGTCTACCATGTTTACACCACCCTCTATGCACAGGAACTCCCCGATGATATACAAAAAATGGTAGTGGATGTAAGGAAGTCTATACACAGTATAAGAAAGATTACAGAGTCTTTTGATGAAGCATTATTAAGCGGTAAATCTATACAAGGAATAAATAAAGTAGAGGTTAAAATGGCAAACGAGATACTCGATTTAAAGGGTGTTAAATGCCCTTACAATTATGTTAAAGCGAAATTAAAACTGGAAGAACTGACCAGCGGTGATGAGCTGGAAATCTATCTTGATGAAGGTGAGCCGATAACAAACGTACCCAGGAGCCTCGAGGATGACGGCAACACCATCGTTTCGATCGATAAGCTCGATGCCACCCATTTCAAACTGCTGGTAAAAAAAGCTTAAGAACAAATTCGATTATTTTGCTTCGATGTTGATCGTGGGCATTAACTGCTGGAAATAGTTTGACACCGTTGTAAAGCGATTACTGACAAGCAGTGCACCGATAAGAATAAGAAATATGCCGGAAGCTATTGTAACAGCCTTCACATATTTTCTGAATTTTTTAAAGTAAACAAGAAAACTGTTTATCGCAAGAGAGGATAGAAAGAACGGTACCCCGAGTCCAAGAGAGTACGCCGTTAACATGATTACACCCGAATATACGGTCTTCATGTTCATTGCAAGATACAGTATTGCACCCAGTATGGGGCCTATGCAGGGGGTCCAGCCTGCTCCGAACGTTATGCCTACCAGCAGCGTGCCCAGATAACCCGCAGGCTTATTCTTGAGATGCACCTTTTTTTCACTCTCGAGGAACTTCAGATTTATAAGACCCGTTATATGTATGCCGAATATGATTACTATAATGCCGCCGACAATCCTGATTGCATCCTTGTATTTGCTGAAGATATTGCCGATGGCAGTTGCAGAAGCACCGAGCGCTACAAATACAATGGTAAATCCCAGGATGAAGATTAGGGAATGAATGATCGTTATTTTTCTTACAATAGCCTTATTTTGTTCTTGGTCAAAATCTTCAAACGACAGGCCTGTTATGTACGTTATGTAGGAAGGTATTATCGGCAGTACGCAAGGTGATATGAAGGAAAATATTCCCGCAACAAAAGCTATAAGAATAGAAACATTCGTTGATTCTATCATTATTGCTTTTTGTACGGCTCTGCTATCAGCTTATCGAACGCACTTACATAGCTCTGCTCATCCCACGCCCTTGCACCATCGACTATCGTATCGATTGTTCCATCCTTTCTGATAATAAAGGTAGTTGGTATGGCATTTACATTATACATCTTGGAAACATTGCCATCATCTACAAGTACCGGGAATGTCAAATTCATACTCTTGGCGAAGTTCTTAACATTATCGGGTTCGCTTTCATCCACATTAACAGCGAGAATGACAAAAGCCTGGCCTTTTAACTGTCCGTATAACTTCTACATGGACGGCAGTTCCATCCTGCAGGGCGGACACCATGTTGCCCAGAAATTAAGGAATATTACTTTCCCTCTGTAATCCGACAACTTTACAACCGCGTTATCTGTTGTTCTCAGAGAAAAATCCGGTGCAGGTGCATTCTCCTCCGGAGCGGATGAGCCTGATGCCTGTTGATTTCCGGCATTCTTACCATTGGTAACCTTACCCCCTATATAGCCGATAACCCCCACAACGAACATGATGCCGATAATAGATCCTATGATGATAAGTCCGCTTTTACCAAGAGTTTTCTCTTTTGTCGTCATTTCTCCTCCTTTATGAGTCCGGCTAAATAACTGGTAACATCGGGTGATGACCAATCAATTGGACCTATAACATGTTTTATCAATTGATAGTTACTGTTTAATATAAATGTCTCGGGAACCCCGGTTATACCATAGGAAGATGCAACGCTCTCGCTGGTATCCAGCAGGACAGGAAAGGTTATCGAATACTGCTGAACAAATTTTTTCACCTGAGATACGTGGTGATCGATACTTATACCTACGATAACGAGACCCTTCTCGTGTAATTTTTTATACATCTCTTCCATAGAGGGGGCCTCTTCATTACAAGGACCGCACCAGCTTGCCCAGAAATTAACGAGAATCAATTTGTCTTTGTAAGACTGCAATTGTTTTTCTTTTCCCTTCAAATCCATAAGTACAAATGACGGGACTGCACTATGATCTGCAGGCTGCGCTGAACCGTTATCCGCTGCCTGTGCACTGCTGTCCTGCTGTTGCACACTGTTCGAACTACTGCTCCGCGGTATTACATGGAACACGATAAACGCCAGTAACCCGGCAACAACAACTACGGTAAAAATATATTTTGTAATCTTCATGCTTGTATTTTAACACCCCTTTTCAAAAATATCCATCCTGCAGCAAATAATATAAGATTAATAAAATAAAAGTCAAAAACTATCC
>DAHXOM010000197.1 GCA_027364825.1 bacterium
GTCAAGGACATGCTACCCCTGTCGGAGAGCTTTGTCGAACCAAATATCAGTACAGCCCGGGAACGATCCTGCGGGGCACGCGGCGCACATACTCGGTCCACAGGCCCCCGTACTTTGCCGCACACCTGCGGTCATCCGCACGCTCCCGGGGAAGGAGCAGGGCGATGTAGTAGAGGGGATAAAGCCAGACCGTCCATAAAGCAGGCCGGCCAAGGACAAGGGTCAGTCCCGTGGCCATCAGGATCTCGCCGAGGTAGTTGATATGCCGGGCAGCCTTCCAGAACCCGCTGTAAAGGAGCGCGTGCCTGCCGTCGCTGAGCACCTGAGGCTTGATGAACCCGAGGAACGGACGCTCCGGCCGGGTCTTGAAGGAGAACTTCTGCAGGTTGGCACCCCGCGAAAGCGTCCAGCCCGCGAAGAAGACGAGGGAATAGATCGCGAGGAGCCACGGTGCCGTATGCGGGTCGGGCAGGTCCGCTGTCACCCACAGTCCCACAAGATAGAAATAGGGGTAAAAGGTGAGACAGCCCCATCCGAGCTTGAAGCCCACCCGTTCCGCGAAGATATCGTAGGTATAGAGGTGTACGCGTTCAAACACCAGGTAGTCGATCACAAACCAAAAGAAAAAACCGCTGTACAGGAGTACGCCCGTTGACCGTGCCGTTCCATAGATCATCAGGTGATGTGCAAGAAATGCGAGGATGTTCAATGCCAGCATGGTCGCACCGGCCAGGTAGAGGAACATCTTGGCATCGACGCGCCCCCTGAAGAATTGCAGGTTTTCCGAGCGGCCGAAATACAGGTCGGCCAAAAATCGCCGTCCGGTACTCCGGGCAGGCAGGACCACAGCGAAACTGAATAACAGCCCCAGCACACATGAGCCTGTCAGGCCGGACCAGCGGTGGACATAGAGCCAGTCCCACGGCAGAAGTCCGGTACGCCCGGCGAACGCCCACAGACCTACGGTGAGCGCCGCGACAGGCAGGCCGTTGAGCCGGTATTGCAGCAGCCCGCCGCTCTGTTCATCCCGCACATAGCCTGTAACCGTGCGTGCAGGGAGCACGAGGTGCATCGCCAGGATGAATGCCGAGATGATCCAGGGTGCGAAAAATCCCGCAACAAAGTCCGTCATGACTAGCCCTTTGTCCTGTCCGACGGGACAAGGTCGTCCGTGGAACCCGCCATGATGCCGATGGCCGTGCTCCGCGGCAGGAGGCGTCCCATGATCCAATAGGCCGCAAGGTTGACAAAGCCCGGGACCACCAGGGGTCTTCGTCCCAGCGCAAGCAGGGTCTTCTCCACCACAACCCCGGGATCGAGTGTCCCGGGTGCATCCTTGCCCAGCGCGTCCGCATAACCCGGCGTCCGGACAGCACCGGCAAAGCATGAGATCACGTCGATCCCCCTGCCTTTGAGCTCGTACCACAGGCCTTCTGCCAGAACCCTGTTGAAGGCCTTGCTCGCGGCATATGCAGCTATCCTCGGGGTGCCCTGGTTGCCCGCGAGCGAGGACATCAGAATCGCCGCACCGCGCTTGCGTGCGATCATCCGGGGCAGGACCCACCGCAGCAGCATCACCGGGCCCCGCACGTTGACATCGATCACCTTCATGAGGCCGGAAGGATCGACCTCTGCAAAATCGCCGACCGGTGCGTAGGCTGCGTTGTATACGACCATGCCCAGATCGAGGTCCGCGACTGTATCTTTCAGTTTTTCGATAAATTCCGGTACCCCGAGGTCACCGTCGATACACATCGACTCGACTCCGTACCTCGAGCGCACATCTGTGGCGAGTTTGTCCAGCAGGGCCTTGCGCCTGGCCACGAGCACGAGGTTCATACCGCGCTGTGCCAGTGCATGTGCAAACGCCGCGCCAATACCCTCGGAAGCGCCTGCGACCAGTGCCCAGGCACCGTACCTGTCCGGAAACCCGGTGCGTCCGGGCACTGCGTCACTTGTTATGTTCTTCGACATTATTCATCCTCTTCGTTCGTGCTTTTTCCCATTCGAAAACCGGGCGTTTATTCGGTCGAAAGCCGCGCCCTTTCTCATGGGACATAATGAAATTTACGACAGCCATATCTCATACATCAAAAATCCAGGCCGGGCAAGATGTCCTGCGTCCTTGACACTAATTCATGCTTGTGATTTTAATGTAGTATGGAAGAGAAGCGGCAGCCACAGCCCGACAAAAAAGAAAATACTTTTGTTATTTCACCAGAAATAGAAAGGCACATGCAGATCCTGCGTAAGGATCCGAAATCCCCTGTTTTTGCAATCCTGAGCGAGGCCTACCGCAAGGGCGGCTTGCTTGATGAGGCAATCGCCACTGCTGTGGAGGGATTGAAGCATAACCCGAATTATACCAGCGGGAGGGTGGCACTCGGCAGGGCATATTTTGATAAAGGTGAGATGGATAAAGCCATTGAAGAGCTGAAAAAGGTAATAAAATCAACACCCGATAATATTATATCCCATAAGCTGATAGCCGATATATATGTTAAAAAATCAGACATACCTTCCGCGTTACAGGAATTAAAAACAATACTCTACCTGTCACCCGACGATAAAGAAGCAAAAAAACTAATAGCTACACTTTCAAAGCCGTCGACCGCGGAAGAAAAGCAACAAGCTCCGGAACCGTCAGTATCGGAACCATCGGTACCCGCGCAGCCGGTGCAAGCACCGCAGGAACCGCCGGCCGTCGAGCAGCAGGTGCAGAAGCCTGTTCAAACCGGGCCAGTGAGACCTGAACCGGAGAAACTTGAGCCGGAGAAACCTGAGATCAAAAAGCCGCCCGAGACCGAGGTATCGGTCCCGGAGCAGCACCATGAAGAAAAAGTCCAAGAGTCTGCAGCAGCTCCTGTCGTTATACCTGAACCAAAAGAAGAGCCGGAAGAAAACATTGTCCGGCATTCTCAAGCCGGACCAACATCCGGAGAAGCACCTGTTGCAGAAGCGGATGTGAACACCTTATCCATTGAAAACGAACTCGAATCCGAGATGAACAAGCCATTGACTGAATTTAAAGCGGACGAAACACCGGCAACCCCGGAACAGGAAGTAATGGAACCTGCAGAAAAAAGAACAGGAACACCGGAAGACTCAGCGCCTCCTGAAGAAAAAGCACCGTCAGGTCCTCCTGTTCAGGAACAGCCCGGGTTTACCGAAATAACGGAAGATACAAAGGGCGAGGTAAAAGAAGAAGAGCTTGAAGCTGTTTTCGACGATCTGGCCCAGAGTGCGGAAATTCCGTCTGTGCAGCAGGCAACTACGTCCCCGGCACAGCAAAGAGAGGAAGCACCGGGACCCGCCGGGACCGAAGAGATCCGAACGGAAAATCCTGCCGGAATAGAGTACGCACCACCGGTCGCGGATGAGCCTGAACAAGCACCCGAAGTCCATGAACAAGCACCGCCTGAACCCCCGAAAACCTCTGAACTGCATGGGGAGGACATTCAGACCGTAACCATGGCGGACCTCTACATTAAACAGGGACACCTGGACAAGGCATACCACATATACAGGACAATACTTTTAAAAACTCCGGACAGCCCGGTTATCAGGGCCAAACTCGTAAAGGTCAAAAAACTTATCGAGGCGAAGCAGCAGGACGACCTTGACAAACAGAAGCTGGAGACGTTAAAAGAACGTGAGCCCAAACCACCGGTAGCAGAACAATCCGATTCCATGAAGGACAACATGAAACGATTGAACTCATGGCTGGATAAAATTAAAAAGGGAGGGTAAATGGCATTTTTAGACATCCTGAAGCAAATAGTCGACAGTTTTGAAGGTTGTATAGGCGGTATTGTAATCGGGATAGACGGTATATCCGTCGAACAGTACATGAAGGAAAGCGCGAACATAGACTTCCAGAATATCGGCGCTGAGTATATGAATCTTATGAAGACTATCACGGACACATCACGCACCCTGGGCTTCGAAGAACCCGGACAGCTCATCATCGAGTATCAGGACACGACCCTGATTGTACGGAGTATAAACAAAGACTATTTCGTGATACTCGCCGCAAAAAACAACGGCAATATAGGCAAGGGACGATTTTTACTCAGAAAAAATATCCTCAATTTCTCCAAAGAATTTTGATCGCATTCCGGAAATAACGGGACCCGGCATTCATTCCATGAACCAGCCTCTGAAAAACGTGCGCAGCCTCCTCGACAGATTGGGCCTTGATGCTGCCGTCATCGTCTCGAGGGCGAACAAGTATTATCTCACGGGCTACGAGTATGATGAAGGCTACCTGCTGATAGACGGCTCGGACATACGCTTGTTCGTTGATCCGAGGTTCAGTATCTATGCACGGAACCGCGTACCGGACGCCGCGGTAATCGAATCAAAACAGCCCATGATCGAATTGAACCGGCATTTAAAGAAATTGCGCCATATAGGCTTCGACGGGTCCGCGCTCCTGCACAAGGACTTTATGGTCATAACATCGGCATTGAGCAGGCAGAAGTTTCTCTTTATAGAACAGCACCTGTTAAAGATGCGTGCCGTAAAAACCGCGGATGAGGTTAACTTTATAAAAAAGGCCTCCTCTGCATCCGGTGCCGCGATAAAACGGCTGATACGCGGGTTGTCGTCCGGCTTAACGGAAAAACAGGTGGCAGCGATGCTCAACCTTGAGCTTATCAATGCAGGGGCCGATGACATCTCTTTCGAAACGGTGATCGCCTTTGACGAGCGGGCTGCTTATGCGCATGCAATACCGTCAAATTCCGTGGAACTCGCCGGGAAACGGTTAATGCTTTGCGATTTCGGCGCCCTGTACAGGGGGTATCACTCGGATGAGACCCACACGTTTTTTATCAATAAACCGGACAGCGAGGCAAAAAAACTCTACAATGCCGTACGCGGGGCGCACGACAGGGCAATCGATGCGGCAAAACCCGGGATGAAGGCATCGGAACTCGACAGGCTGGCACGCGGCTTCCTCGACTTGCAGGGGTACGGCAAATATTTCGGTCACGCACTCGGACACGGGGTGGGACTGGATGTCCACGAATCGCCGTCAATATCGTACCGGTCAAAGGACATTTTGAAAAGGGGCATGGTTTTTACCATTGAACCCGGTGTATACATACCGGGCTGGGGTGGCATAAGGATAGAGAGTATGGTATATCTTTCAAATAACGGGAAAGAGGTCTTAACCAAAAGGCACAACCCTGTTATAAATCCGGAGGTATCATGGACATTCATGAAATAAAAGAGCTCATTGATCTTATCGAAACCAGGGACATCGTAGAGATAGAATACAGCAAAGCCGATGAAAAGATAAGGATCGTACGGGGGGTACCTGAAATTTCCCCAAAGGGGGGTAAACCCCGGCAGGAAAGATCGGATGGACCACAGGAAGCCGTCCGTCCGGAAGAGGATGAGGACAAGGACATTATCAGTGTCAATTCTCCGTTTGTCGGCACATTTTACTGTGCCCCTTCTCCCAGTGAGAAGCCGTTTGTAGAGATAGGCGTCAAGGTCAAGAAAGGACAGACCATCGGGATCGTGGAAGCAATGAAACTGATGAATGCGATCGAAGCGGATGCAGACGGAATCATAAAACAGATCCTCAAAAAGGACGGGGACCCCGTGGAGTTCGGTGAACCCCTGTTCACCATCGGCCCCGAAAGCTGATCTATGTTTACCAAGGTACTCGTCGCAAACAGGGGCGAGATTGCAATAAGGATCATCCGCGCTCTCAAGGAACTCGGGATACGGTCCGTTGCCGTGTACTCAACCGCGGACAAAAACGCACTGCACACGAGGATCGCCGATGAAAAGGTCTGCATCGGCTCTGCACAGAGCAAAAACAGCTATCTCAATGCACCCGCCATTATCAGTGCCGCACAGATAAAGGGGGTCGATGCCATACACCCGGGGTACGGTTTTTTGTCCGAGGATGCCGGGTTTGCAGAGGTGTGCGAGGCCGCGGGCATAAAGTTCATAGGGCCCAAGCCCCAGGACATCGAGCTCATGGGCAATAAGCTCAAGGCACGGGAGCATGTAAACAAGCTCGGCATCCAGGTCATGCCCGGGACGTTCCAGGAAATAGAGGACGAACAGCACGCCATTAGGATTGCGAAAGAGATAGGCCTGCCGCTCATGGTCAAGGCGGCCGAAGGCGGCGGCGGCAGGGGCATGAAGATCATCTACGATGAAGACCAGATACCGAACATCATCAAGATCGCCAGGGCAGAGGCAAAGACCGCGTTCGGCAACACCTCACTGTACATAGAGAAATACTTCGAGAACGTGCGTCACGTCGAGATCCAGATCATCGGTGACGGGAACGGCGGCGTGGTTTCCCTTTCGGAGAGGGAGTGTTCCATACAGAGGAGACACCAGAAGTTCATAGAGGAGTCTCCGTCCGTTGCCGTGGACGACAAACTCAGGAACAGGATGAACGATGCGGCACTCAAGATAACAAGAAACATCAATTACCGGGGCGTGGGCACCGTGGAGTTCCTGCTCGATGAAAAAGGGAAATTCTATTTTATGGAGATGAATACCCGACTGCAGGTGGAACACCCGGTAACCGAGTTTGTAACGGGCATGGACATTGTGGCCGAACAGATAAACATAGCCGGCGGTCAGAGGATGTCGATCTCACAGAAGGACATAAAGCTCAAGGGGCACTCCATAGAGTGCAGGATAAACGCCGAAGACCCGGAAACGCTCGTACCCTCTTCCGGGACCATCCACACGTATATACAGCCCGGAGGGCCGTGGGTAAGGGTGGACGGTCATGTCTACTGCGGGTATGAAGTGCCGCCCTACTATGATTCGCTCATCGCAAAACTCATCGTCTGGGCGGAAGACCGGGACAGTGCGATCCGGAGGATGCAGAGGTCACTCGATGAATTCGTCATCGAAGGCATAAAAACAAACATTCCCCTCCACAAGAAGATACTGGCGAGCAAAGACTTCCTTCTCGGCAACATATCGACAAGGTTCATCGATAAGTTTATTTAACATGAACCGGATCAGGTACCTCGGCTTTGCAAGCCTCGAGCCTGCCGTCAACATGGCGATCGACGAAATGCTCTTTACATCGGCACTGAAAGACAACGGCAGGACGGCACTCAGGTTTTTTGCCTTTAACAAGCCGTGCATCTCGATCGGCAGAAACCAGCATCCTGAAAAACTGCCCACGGGGTTTGTCCGGAAAAACATCGGGATTGTCAAAAGGCCTACCGGCGGCGGTGCGGTGTTCCACGACGGTGACCTCTGCTACAGTCTGGTGATGCCGGAAAGTTTCCTTGGCAAGGGCAGCACCTTATTGACCGGCTACAGCATGATAACCCGCGGGCTTAAAAACGGGTTAAAATTATGCGGCATTGACGCAGGGTACGGGGAAAGCACTGCGCATTCCGCGCAGCCCCTCTGTTTCAACCAGGCACTGTCCTATGAATTGACCGTAAACGGCAGGAAGCTTGTCGGGAGTGCGCAGAGAAGGGCAAAGGGCATCCTGCTCCAGCAGGGCTCCATCCTGCATGAACATACGGTGACGCAGGACGAGCTCATCAAAGCACTGATGGAAGGCCTGAAGGCCTCCCTGAATTTAGAATATGTCGATGGGCCGCTGACCCGGCAGGAGATCGAGGCGTCGAAGGCCCACGCTTTGCCGACATTCCACACATCTTCAGACTAACCACCCAATAGCATTTGAAAAGAGGGAAGTTTGTGTAATGAGCGATAAGCCTGCGTCAAACTAAGGTATTCTTCGAATATCCGACAAAGAAATTATACCGGGTAATTGCATATAAACTTACAAAGGACATAAATCTCGTTTATAATAAAAACTTACAGCTATCGGGTGGATCGCAGGATTGAGCGAATAAACAAATTTCCCTCTTACTATTTTCGATCAATTATTTTAACTGGCTTAAAAACAATCTGTCGAACATTTTGTCCGGCACAACCCTTCGCAGGAATAAAATAAATTTTGCACCGCCGCCCGCAGCGTACCGCGTTCTCGGATTGCGGGACTCGATTGCCTTTTTTATCACCCTTGCAATGACGTCTGGACGCGAGCCCCATTTGTCACCCTTTGCCAGCATGTTCGCATGTTTTGCAGCAAGGTCCTTATAAACCGTCGTACCGGACCTTTTCATCAGGTTTTCCCTGGATATCCTGTTCCATTCGGTTATGATGGCGCCGGGTTCGATAACGACCACATGAATGCCGAACTGCCGCAGCTCCATCCTGAGGGAATCACTCAGCCCTTCCACGGCAAACTTCGTGGCATGATACCATGCCCCGTGCGGCTCACCCAATTTACCGCCGATGGACGATATATTGATTATGGTGCCTTCTTTCTGCTTCCTCATCTGCGGGAGCACGAGCTGCGTCAACCTCGCCATACCGAAGATGTTCACCTCAAACTGGTACCGTGCCTCGGCCAGGGGGACATCCTCCAGTGACCCGTAGGAGCCGTAACCAGCGTTATTGACCAGGACATCAATGCGTTTTTCCGCCTTGAACAGGTCATTCACGCCTTTGACCATACTGGCTTCATCCGTTACGTCCATGGAAAGCAGGTGCACGCCTGATGCTTTGAGGTCCTGCATCCTGTCCAGCCTGCGTGCAGCACCGTACACCGTATACCCGTTTTTTGCCAAAAGTATTGCGGTCTCTCTTCCGATGCCCGATGATGCACCGGTAATCAATACTACCTTCTTCGTATCTTTATTATCCATATCCGTCCTCCCCTGTTTTATAAGCTTTTTGTTCTCTACCCCATGCTTGATCCCTATAATATACGTCGTCCTGGAGGCACTTTCCAACCCGTCTACTTGTAATCCCTGTCGTTCATCATGGCATTGACCTGCTGTGTGGGTGTTACGATCACGTCTTCGATATTAACGTGGGGCGGCCTTGTGGCGCAAAAATGGATCACCTCGGCAACGTCTCCGGCAGTCAGGGGCCTGATATTCTGATAAACCTTTTTTGCCCTTTCCTTGTCCCTGAACCTGACCTCGCTGAATTCCGTTTCCACCATACCGGGGTCGACACTGGTAACGCGGATATTGGTCCTTATCAAGTCCATGCGTAAGCTTTTCGTTAAGGACTTTATAGCGGCTTTCGTGGCACAGTAAACGTTCCCGCCGGGGTACGATTCATGGCCTGCGATAGAACCCAGGTTGATGATATGGCCGTGTCCCTGGAATCTCATGATCGTCAGTACTGCCTTTGTCATGTAGAGTACACCCTTGATGTTGGTGTCGATCATCTCCTGCCAGTCATCGATGCTGCCCTTATCTAAAGGCTCAAGCCCCCTGCTTAACCCGGCATTGTTGATCAGCACATCGATCGGATGAAACGCCTGCGGAATTGATTTTACAAACTCAAGGACTTCTTTCCGGTTCATCATATCCACTTGTTTGAAAAACACCTTTATCTTGTACTGCTGCAGGTCTCTTGCCAGGCTTTCCAATCTGTCGATCCTTCTTGCGTTCACGATGAGGTCGTGGCCTGACTTTGCAAACAATTCCGCACATGCCCTGCCGATGCCGCTCGAGGCCCCTGTGATTATTACGCTGCCCATAATGACACCTCCACAATTCGTGCATTTATACTACAGTGCACCTGCTTATTCAAGGCAGGCTGAGAGCATACCGGGAGCTTCGCTCATCTCCTCTAAAAAAGAGTGAATACGGGGGTGTGTAAACGATGTCTGAAATTATTTAACGAAACAAAGAAACGCTTTTCTTTTGTTTGTCTCAGTTCGCTGTCCGGGGCTTGAACGTAAAGCGCAGCTCCGTAAGCGGATCGCCGGTACACTGGCACTTTATGATCCCGGATTTTACCTCTTCGAATTTGGTCATCATGAGGAGCTGCTCGATCCATCCCTGGGTGCTCTTTACGTGTGCCATGTCGATTTCCGGGAAATCTCGTATGATCATGGAAATCTCACTCCCTGAAAGGATGTTCATCTCCGCTTTTCCGACATCATAATAGCTGCTCCATACCGTCATGGCCCTTCTTATCAATACTTCCGGACTGGAGCTGTCCAGCACGCTGCTGAATATCGTCGAAAGATCACGCTGTGCGGACAACCTTCCCTGCTCTATGCAAAACGAAAGATCACCGCTGCCCATGATCTTATCCACTACCCGCAAAAGCTCCGGCAGGATTTTATACGGGTACCATGATGCGGGGCTGATATGCTCCTCCATATATTTTTTTGTGTCCGCGGACAACATCGGCATAATTTTCGGCATGGATTCTTTCAAGCCCTTTTTTACAAACTTTATCAAACCAAGTATTAAGACACCTTTTACCTGCGCCATGGAACACTCCTTTTTTTCTCCGGTATGCGATACATTTGTTCCATACTATTGACAAAAAGTCAAAAGATGGCCTTCCCGGATGCCGGGTGTAGGGAGGTACTTCCGGGGTGCTGTTTTCCATCAAAAAAAGGTTTGCCGGCAAAGGCCGTGATCCGTACAATCGGACGGGTCAGGGGAGAACAGGGGCTTCTCCCTGTTTACCTTTATGAAATCCGGTTTTGTAAAGATGATTATGAGCGGATCATAATCAGGAGCATCTTGAACCTCTCGGTTGCGTTCAAGGCGTGGGGCTGGTTTGCAGGCATTATTACCATGTCCCCTGCTTTTGCAGGTATGGGCTTGCCCGAGATCGTGATATCGGCATTGCCCTCAAGCATACACACCATGGCATCGAAGGGGGCTGTGTGCTCGCTGAGTTTCTGTCCTTTGTCAAAGGCGAAAAATGTGACAGTCCCGGACTTTTTGTCTATTACCGTCCTGCTCACAACCGAGCCTTCCTGGTAATCCGCAAGCCCTGCAAGCACGACCGCCCTGGCTATAAGATTTTCCGCAATAGAATTCTTTTTTTCCTGTTCCATGGTTACCTCCAATGATAATAAGGTACTTACTGTCCGGAAGGTTTTAAAGCAATACCGACCGGGAATTCAAAATATCGCAGGGTTGTCATGCTGAACGGGATGCTCGCCGCAACCATCCCCGCCTATGGCGGGAGGGTCAAGGCGAGCTTTGTGATTAACATATTCCCTACCGACGAAGAACCACGCTGTTTACAGTGTGGTTCTTCAATTTATTTCAGCATCTCGTATTATTAATCGGTTCCATTGCTTTGAGATCCCGAAACAAGTTCGGGATGACAATTCCCGGTCAGTCTGTCAAGATCAGGCACCTTTCTGGCATTTTCACACACCCTGTTACAGGGTTCCACGTCGATCCCGTCCATTCAATTACCAAATTCTGTGCCATTACGAGTATCACTAATATAACAATATTCCAGGAATACTACGATTTATGTGAGTGAACGAGGGAAGTATATGACTCATTAAAAAGAGCCATGTCGCCTATCATAGTTTTCATTCCTTTAGATGGACAGAAAAATAAATATGAAGTATTATCATAGATCACTACTGTCCCAACGTTTACTTATCTAAGCATAGTAACATATTAAAATCAATGGAGTATAAAGACAAAATAAGTTTTATCGATTTGAACTTGAATAGGCTTTTAAGCCATACTTTTGCAGCAATGCAAAAGGAGATGGCTTATGAATATAGGGAAAACTGTTTTTTCTCAGCTTATGGATTTCGCACCAGTTTATGAGTTTCGTAAATGTGTAGAGCGTTATAATGGCAATTATAAAGTAAAGAGTTTTTCATGTTGGGATCAATATTGTTGTATGGCATTCGCACAATTGACATATCGGGAAAGTCTGCGGGATATCGAGGCATGCCTGCGTGTAACAGGACACAAGCTTTATCATATGGGAATACGAGGCAGGGTTTCTCGCAATACACTGGCTCATGCAAATGAGACCCGCGACTGGCGTATCTATGCTGACTTTGCCCAAGTACTTATCCATACTGCAAGAGCCCTATACGCCAATGATGATTTCGGACTGGAACTCAAACAAACAGCGTATGCTCTTGATGCCACTACCATTGATCTTTGCCTTTCCTTGTTTCCATGGGCTAAATTCCGTAAAGGCAAAGGTGCTGTGAAGATGCACACGCTTTTAGACTTACGCGGCAACATACCAACTGTTATCAAGATAACACACGGTAAAGTCCATGAGGTAACTATGCTCGATGAGCTTGTTATGGAAGCTGGTTCGATCTACATCATGGATCGTGGCTATTTGGATTTTGCTCGTCTTTACAGGATACAGCAATCCTCGGCATTCTTTGTAACTCGTACAAAAAGCAATTTTAATTTTCAACGTCTTTATTCTCAGCGTGTTGACAAGACCACGGGTATACAATCCGACCAAATTATAAGACTCAGAGGGTTTTATGCAAGAAAAGATTACCCAGAACATCTGCGCCGGATTCGGTTCTTTGATACAGAGAACAACAGACGAATAATCTTTTTGAGCAATAATTTCACATTGCCTGCATTGACAATTGCTCAGCTTTATAAATGTCGCTGGCAGATAGAATTGTTTTTCAAATGGATAAAACAACATCTTCGGATCAAGGCATTTTACGGCACTACGGACAATGCAGTCAAAACACAAATATGGATTGCCCTCTCGATTTATGTTTTGGTGTCTATTATTAAGAAACAATTAAAACTGGAGCACAGCCTTTATACAATTCTACAGATTTTGAGTGTAACACTTTTTGAGAAAACTCAAATCTCGCAGGCACTTACAGGTATGGGTTGTGAAGAACAAGGGCACGATATGCTTAACCAGTTGGATTTATTTGCTTAACGTTGGGACAGTAGTGATCATAGATAAAGGTATATTTTATGAAATGCAAAAGTGTTGTTTTCACTGGGCATGCTATTAGCAGGATTTTTGAACGAGCTATCAATAAAAACACAGTGACGCAAGTACTCGAATCAGGAGAAATTATTGTTGAGTATCCAGAGGATAAGCCATTCCCGAGTTACCTTCTCCTTGGATTTATAGACGGTAAACCATTTCATGTAGTTGTTGCAGTGGAAATAAAACAGAAGATTTGCTATATTGTTACTGTGTATGAACCGGCTCCTCTTTACTGGGACGAAAGTTTTAAAAAACGGAGGGAATGATGCAATGTATTATTTGTAAACAGGGTAAAACAAAATCAGGCACAACCACTGTCACTCTGCAACGCGGTGATAGTACAATAATTATCAAGGATGTCCCTGCAGAGATCTGTGAGAATTGCGGTGAATACTATCTTTCTGAAACAATTACCGGACGTATTCTAAAAATGGCTGAGGATTCCATTCATAAAGGAGCCGAGGTAGAAATCATCAGATTTGCAGCATAAGAACCATTCCTTTGGCAGGTGTACTTTAAAAGGATAAAATTAATTTCCTCAAAAACCTGCTCGATTCAGGCATAATCACTCGTGAAGGCGTCAACAAAAATGCAACATACTCGGTAAAAGAAAAAAGCAATTGACGTCCACCACCGCCACAAATGGCTCGGCATCCACATGATAACCTACCCCACACCGTTAAATAATTTCCGTCATTCCGTGCTTGACACGGAATCCGGAATCTTAAACTCTTCTTCTAAAACTGTCACATTTTCAAGTTTTATTCGTATCAATTCATATCGCTTTCGTATCAAAACCCATAAAAAAACAAACCGGCTATTCTTTTGTCCGATATCCGGTGCTGCTCCCTTATTATCCCTTTTCTTGACGGCATTTGAAATTATAGCTATATTATAGCCATAATGCGGTATGAGATAATTTTATCACCGGAAGCAGTCGAAGACCTTAAACAATTGGATGCCGACAGCAGAGCAAAAATCAAAGATTTAATAGAGGTCCATTTGAGGCATGAACCGACGAAGTGCAGCAAGAGCCGTATTAAAAGATTAAAAGGCCTAAGGTATCCTCGGTATAGACTGAGAATAGAAGAAATCAGGATATTTTATGATGTAGAAGGAAGCACGGTAGAGGTGCTTGCAATAATACCGAAATCAAAGGTCACAGAATGGCTTAAAAAGGCGGGTGAAGAGATATGAAAAAAATAGCTTTGTCGGAAGTAAAAGATGATCTCTCGAAATATTTACATTTTGCGGAGAAGGAGCAGGTCATTATTACGCGTCACGGCAAACCAGCCGGGGTGCTGATAGGATTTAAAACGGAAGATGACTGGTTTGATTTCCGCCTGGAAAACGATCCCGGATTTCTGCGTAGAATAGAAAAGGCCCGGGATAATATAAAAGCAGGTAAAGGGATCAGGTTGGAGAAAATATAGGATAATATTATCTGTTAAACCCCCTGTATTTTATCCCATCGATATATTTCCTCTCCTTTTAGGAAAGGACGAAGGTGAGGTCTTGCTTCATCCCCTCTAACAAGAGGGGCGCAGGGGTGTGTAAACCTCCGTCATTCTTTTCAGTTCAAACAGACTTGTCCTTTTTTCCGGGGTTTGATATATGGAATTTATGTATGACCAACTTCCCAAAGAAGTATCAGAACTGATAGAACGGTTTGAAGCAAACCAAAAATCTTTTGTCCAATGTAAAGTGCTACCCTCTTTTCCCTTTGTGTTTTATGAATATCTCGGGTGGATGTAAACAGAGAAGCAGTATTTTCAATAAATACCTCCGCATTCTTTTCATCGGATGTTTTGTTACAGTTATAGCAGCATGCCCAACTCCTATAATGTTTCCAAACTCCCTCAATCCGTCTAAAACATATAGTGCAGGTAAAGGCGAGGTTGGTGGCAGGCTTTCAGAAACATTAGGAGGAGATTTTAAGATTGGTATCACGGATGAGATTCAGGTGTCGGGTATTGCTTATCCTATAAATGATATACTTTCTTTAACTATGTATGAAGCCGGTATTCAAATTAACACATCCCCCCATGAAAAAGATAAATATTTGCACATATTTGGCATCGGTGCTGGTACCTATGTGCAAACAAAAACCGATGCAAGCGGCAATAACCAAACAAATTTTGTATATGAAGGCTATTATCCTGG
Source organism: bacterium (assembly GCA_027364825.1). GTDB lineage: Bacteria > JAMCPX01 > JAMCPX01 > JAMCPX01 > JAMCPX01 > JAJYLM01. The sequence continues at coordinate 14,965 of DAHXOM010000197.1, forward strand.
CTTTACCTTGATAAATCATATATCTATAAACTTCCCGCTCAGGCTGTACGAATTTGAGGGGCGTTATAATTGTTTTGGAGACGGGTGTCCGCGTTCAATCGGAGCAGAACCATTGCAAAGATATCAGGGCGCTGCATTCGTGTCTGAGATGGATTGGTGTTTTGATTGGACACATCTGGGTTTAAGGATCGCGTTGAGTGTTCCGATGCAGTTCTGGGAAAGTGCTAATCCGCAGCCTGTTATAATATTACCCTCTGCAGCCTATGCTATGTACTACAAGTGGTGATATAGACGGATTACTATCCCTCATTTCTTTACACTCCCTGTTACAAGATCCCACGTCGAGTCTGGCCAGCATACTAATCATCCATAAAGGGGAAATCTACATTTACCCTCTTTTGCTCCTGTATTGGCCTTTTGGCTTTTGATAAATCAAGGCCATCCCGTACAATTGACATAACCATCATAATTGCTATAATTATATCAAAGGAGACGATTATGGCAAAGGAACTGACTGCCCTGACGGTAAGGGGAAATCTTGGTGGAATACTTGAAGAGGTATATTACCGGGGACAGGAATTTATAATCAAACGCGGCAAAAAGCCGATGGCCGTGCTGGTTTCTGTAGAAGAATTCGAAAATTTCAAAAAACAAAGGGATACCGATATGGCACTTTTCGATAAAATCAGATCAAAGACAAAGGCTCACCCTTCGACCAGGATAAAGGATGACGTCGACGAGGCTGTAAAGGCGGTCCGCAAGGGTGCATAGGGTTGTTATAGACACCAATGTCCTCATAAGCGGTATTATACAACAGAGCGGGTTTCCGTTCAGGGTTGTAAAGATGTGGGAAACCGCATCCGTGGTATTGATAACATCGTCTGCAACAATAGAAGAGGCAGAAAGAGTTTTAAACTATCCCAAGATAAAAAACCGCTATAAATTGACAGGGGATGATATAAAGCATGTAATCTCAAACCTGATAAGGTACTCTGTTTTTTCCGGGAATCTTCCGGGACTTAACATTATAAAAGAAGACCCGGAAGACAATTATGTCCTTGCAACGGCTGTCGCCGGAAAAGCCGACTATATCATTTCCGGGGACAAACATCTGTTGGATTTAAATATCTTCAGAGGGATAGCGGTTGTAACTCCAAAGGAATTCTGCGAAATAATGGAAGGTAAACGGAAATAAATCAAACCAAAGGAACCGGGAGGACGGGCACCGGCCGACAGTGCCCAGGGTAAAAAGCAGATGATAATCGATTCGCACGTACATCTTTTTCCGGACAGGCTTTTCGACGCAATCTGGAAATGGTTCGACACATTCGCATGGGAAGTAAAGTATAAGCTTTACGCCCCTGCATGTATCGACCGGCTGAAAAATGCCGGCATTGACATGGCTGTTATTTATAACTATGCCCACAAGCCGGATCTATCGGGACACCTGAACGAGTGGAGCTACGAGCTGAAACAGGCCCATGACAATCTCATTGTGTTCGGAACAGCGCACCCGGACGATAATGATCTGAAGCACGTGCTGGACACGGCACTCAAGACCTACGACCTCTCCGGCATAAAACTGCACGCCCATGTCCTCGGGAGGTCGCCCGACCACGAAAGCTACTTCCCCATCTATGAGCAGGTCTGCAAGCACAACAAGGTACTGACCATCCACGCAGGCACAGGCCCGGGCCTTGCGGGTTACGCCGCATCGACAAAAGAGATAAGCGGCGTGGATAAAATTTACGGGTTTATGAAACGGTTCCCGGAGATGACCTGCATTGTGCCGCATTTCGGCGCAGACGAATACGACGAATTTTTCGATCTCATGTCCTCGTTCAAGAACCTGTGGACCGACAACACCATGGCCCTGTCCGGACACTTCGAAAAGGCACCCCGCACGGATTCCATCATAAAATACCAGGACAGGATATTGTACGGCACTGATTTTCCCAATATACCCTACGATATGATGACCGAGGTCAAAGCGATCAAAGCGCTCAATCTCGGGAAAGAGATCGAGGACAAAATATTCTACAAAAATGCGAAAAGGCTTTTCCTGAAAACCGGAGGATAATCCGCTCTCACGGATAATAGATCCCGCCCGGAACAAATGCGGTTGACGATCCTGTTATGTTTCTGAAGCTTACCGGTATCCTGTTGAACCCGAGATAACCGAGGTATGCAAACAACAGCGGCTCAATCGCATAGGCATTATAGCCGAGGTCTTCCGCTGTTTTGACATCCGCACCGCGCACCAGCCCGGACAGTTGCCCTATGAT
>DAHXOM010000046.1 GCA_027364825.1 bacterium
AGAACATTATCTTATTCATCCATACATCATACAAAGAAAATAATTACCCCGGATGATATAATTATAATAACATGTCCAACATCCATGACATTCAACAGTGTCCACACTGTTTCAATTCAAATACCTAAGATATCTTCAAACAATCTTTCAGACATCTTCATTCCTCCAAAATCAATATAAATGCCATAGCGAGAGGTGGTGTCTCAATACACCGCGCCGAAGCAATACAACCCATACCCAATTATAGGTTGCTTCTTGCCCGCAGGCAATGGCAGAGTACCGATCATCAAAAATACGTACGTTTATGTTTTGGAAAAATTGAAAAGGAGGTATAAAATGAAAGTGATAAATATAATCACAGGGGTAGGCTTAAAGTGGCTCGGATTATTATTGTTGGGTGTGACAATCTTTCAAAACGGATGTAATAGCAGTGGCAGTGGCGGTAGTATAAGTTCAAATGATTCGTCATGCACAACCAATACTCAGTGTTCAGGCGGTCAGGTATGCCAGAATGGAATTTGTGTAGGTATAAATGGATCAACAGGAACAGTTGAACTCAGTATTATATCCATAAATGCTAAAACCACATCAGGACTTTCAGGACTTCAATATCCGCAGGCGTCTACCGGTAGACTGAATACGCTTTCGATCAGCCGTACGATTGATCCGTCAACCTATCGTGCTCAAACGATCGTCTCAGGTCCACCCGATGCAATGAAGATCTATATACAATCTATTTCTGCAGATGGCGATAATGGTAAAGTGACAATTTTTCAATCCACAAACCCGAATGGGACTGAAGTTAACCTGACAAGCGGAAGCGTTAACCTTGCTGCTTCTGGTATAACGACTCAAGCTATCCCTGTTGGGGATTATCATCAGATTGATATCAATATTGCACGTGTGGGTCAATTTAAGGGTTGTGTGAGTGGAACGTTCAACGCTAATACTTCCTATACTGGCTTAATCGGAGGTCCGCTTCACACGTGTTGCTCCATAACAGACCCCGCCTATGCAGGATATGCAGGACTTATTTTTACAAGTGAGAATATGGCTGCCGGTACATACACATTCTGTACTATTGCAAACCGGAGCGAGGTGTCGGTGTATACCTATACAAGCGATACGATCGGCTCAAACGCTGATTTTGAAGCCAACACAACACCTGAGTTTGTTGCTGTGGATTTGCAGGGAGCTAACTTTGATAACAAGACACCTGCTGAGATACAGGCAGCCAGTCTCGGCTTTACATTTCCTGTAACATTCACCGTTGTAGCAGGTACCATTACGTCAACGACGTTGACACTGGCAATTGATCTTAATAGGATGCTTCGTTACTACGCTAATACGCGCAACGATTTCAATCCTCCAAACCCGAATATGAAGACAGGAACATCATATTTCTTCACAACGATATTCGGGTGGTCCGTATTTGTCTTTGCAAATTACAATGGTTCGATCGAAGGCTATCAAATAGATGCCGAGATCCCGGCGGGTAGTCCGCCGCCGCTCAATAACACGCAGGCATATATTATCAAGACATGGATGACTTTGATTAAGGATGGCGCCGGAAATCCCATTGCTGGTGTCATATCTCCTAATGATGACAATGCACCTTGGGTAGTAAAAGGGCCTATTGTTGCAAGTTCAGTTACACCGGGCACTATTTCAGGAACAGTAAATATCCCTGCTTACTCGGGAGGCGAGATCATTAACTTTACCTACAAAAATATCGGTGACTCCGAGGACTCATGTACCGTACAGGCACCGTCAAACTGGGGAGAATATAACATTTTTTACACAAGAAAACTGTAAGGATTTAAGGGATGGTTGAAGTGAGCAGGGGGAAATAGATTCATATACCATAGTGATCGAATAAACAAGAGACACATCCCTTAATTTTATGGGATGTGTCTCAATGACAACTTAAAAAAATCTTGTGAACGTGTTATGTTAAAGCCGAGTAAATATGTCAGTTAATTACCGAGTGAAAATGTCAGTATGCTTATACATTAGATAACCATTCTTAATTGAGTATGCTCAGCTAATTCACTCTTAATTAATCGAGAAACTGCCTCGGGACTAAATGTCGCAACCAATCGTCCCTTGTAGATAATCTTTATACTTCCATCCCGTATCT
>DAHXOM010000052.1 GCA_027364825.1 bacterium
TAAAAGGCCATACCCGTTTGGTTTGACACCGGGTTGAAATCGAATAGCATAATCGGATATGAAAAAGAGCACATCCGGTGCATTGAATCGAAAACGTTTGCTGCATGTCCTGCTCCCGTTGTTCATCGGCTCGGTCATAGCGTATCTGGACAGGATCAATCTTGCGTATGCCGGGTTGCCCATGAACAAAGACCTTGGGTTTACAGCATCGATATTCGGCATGGGTGCGGGCGTATTTTTTATCGGTTATGTCTTGTTTGAGATCCCGGGCGCTATCATTGCCGAGAAGTGGAGCCCCCGGATATGGCTGGCACGGATCATGATCACCTGGGGCATGGTTTCCGTGTTCATGGCCTTTATCCATACTGCCTGGCAATTTTACCTTGTCCGTTTCTTACTCGGTGCCGCGGAGGCCAGCTTTTATCCTATTGCTTACGCGAGTGTGATTCCCCGCTGGTATACCCCGGAGGAGAGGCCTCGTGCCATTGCCCTGATGCTGACCTCGCTTCAGGTTTCCGCAATAATCGGGTCGCCCCTGGCAGGCTGGCTCCTGAGTTTGAACGTCCTGGGGTTCAAAGGCTGGCAATTTTTATTCGTTACCGAGGCTGTTCCGGCATTTATCTTCGGATTTATTCTTTTGTTCTGGCTTGTGGATTGGCCCAAAGACGCCGCCTGGCTTTCGGATGAGGAAAAGAAATTTCTCGGCGAATCATTTGCCGCAGAAAATGCCGCCAAAAATGCCGTGAAGCATTATACGTTGAAGGAGGCGTTCGGGAACAAGGAGGTCTTGAAGCTGTGTTTCATATATTTTCTCTGGATAACCGGGTTCTGGGGATATAATTACTGGCTGCCGACTGTTCTGAAAGATGCATCCGGCTGGTCGACAATCGATATCGGCTGGATCATCGTTATTCCTATGAGTCTTGCCCTGATGTTTATGCTCTTTATCGGGTATTCTTCATCCCGTACCGATGAAAAACGCTGGCATGGGGCTGTCCCTCTGTTTATCGCCGCGTCAGCCATGATTACCGGAACGCTGGTTAAGGACCCGTTCGTAGATTTTACCGCAGTCTGTCTGGCGGGTATCGGTGTTTACGGCGCTTTTGGGGTCTGGTGGTCGTACCCTACGACCTTTCTCTCGGGTGTTGCTGCTGCAGGTGCTATCGGACTGATTAATTCTTCCGGCAATATCGGGGGCTACGTCGGCCCGTTTTTGACCGGGTTTATCAAAGATTGGACGCATTCATTCCAGGGGGCTTATGTGTTTCTCGCTATTTCATTAAGTCTTGCGGGATTACTGATGCTCACCTTGAAAAAGAGATAATATCTCAACCGGCTATCTCTCATCCATAGATTTATCCGAAAAATGCAATAAGGAAGTTCGTTTGTTCGTTCAATCCTGCGATCCATTAGATATCGACAACTTTTTGTTATAAACGAGAGTTAAGTCCTCTTTTGCTAATATTCGAAGAATACCTTCGTTTGACGCAGGCTTATCACTCACTGCACAAACTTCCTTATTTTTTAATGCATTTTTGTGGTTAACCCTGAATCAGTCGTTCCAGTGTCTTTTCGTATACCTTCAGATCGCTGTCAGAGAAGAGGACGAACCTGACAAGGGACAGCGCGTTATTTATTTTAATGAAGTCAAGGACTGTTCCGAGTGCGATCTCCGACGCCTGTTTCACAGGATAGCCGTACACACCCGTGCTTATAGAAGGGAATACAATGCTTTTGAGATTGTGCTTTACCGCAAGTTCAAGGCTTGCCTTGTATGCACCGGACAGGAGTTTGTCCTCGCCGTGTCTCCCGTCGTGATACACAGGGCCTACTGCATGGATTACAAAGCGGGCCTTGAGGTTTCCGCCTGTTGTGATGACCGCACTGCCGGTAGGGCAGCCGCCTATCTTCCGGCATGCTTCCATAATCTGCGGTCCGCCTGCCCTGTGTATGGCCCCGTCGACACCGCCGCCTCCTGCAAGTCCCGAGTTTGCTGCATTCACAATCGCATCTGTCTGCTCAAGGGTAATATCACCCTTAACAAGGGACACGGTTGTATTTTTAACAACTATTTCCATACTATCACCTCTTGAATCCAATATATATACGGGCACATCTTAATCACTCCTTTACTGGCTGTTCGACAATACACAGAATCACATCTCCCCCTTGACGCGGGTACCCATCCGGGGGATGGGTGGGAAAGAGAGAGGGTGAAAGTTGTTGATATTTAATGAATTTATCACCCTCCCTTAATCCCTCCCATCAAGGGAGGGAGAAAAAAGAGAATTGTCGTACAACCC
>DAHXOM010000059.1 GCA_027364825.1 bacterium
GGAAAAGATAAAGCCGCTCGACCATCTTGAACTTAACCACACGAGGGAAGTGATGCCGGATGATCTTGATGTGAATTACCATGTGAACAATGCACGGTATATAGACTGGATAATGGATTGTTTCGACCCTTCATTCAGCGCTGCAAACACCATGAAAGCGATTCAGGTAAATTATATGGATGAGGCCACGCATAAGGAACGGATCGCGATGAACCAATCGAGAGATCCGGCAACGGACCGTACCCGCTATATAGCAGGCATACACCAGGACACGAAATCGGTCGTTGTCCAGGCGCTCATAGAATGGGCTTAATCCAGAAAATGCAACAAGGAAGTCAGCTTATTACCGACTTCCTTGTTTTTTAAGTGCATATTTCGGGTTAAACGTAGGCCGCTGATTCATTGATACGGACAGCCCGGCGCCATACATGTTTGCGTGATATGTCCGGATGCAAAGAACGATCCGAGCTGCTGAATGACCTCGGGCAGACGCCGGACTGCCTCATGCACGCAGGATGTCAGCGTTGAATCCGTTGACGGCGGCTGGTTTGTAGAAGGCGGAATATAGGTGCATGGTTGTCCGTTATACGAAAGGTTTGTCCAGTAGGTCAGAGCAGAGAGAAGCGGTCCCGTTGTTTCGGTTATTCCGTAAACAGGCACGGGCAGGGTCTGTAAACCCGGGAGACCCATGGTCCTCGCAAGCAGATTCGTTGCAAGGTTCGAGACCTCGGAATCGTTTATACCCGCCTGGATCAGAATCTGCTTTTGAGGCGTTTTTGGCAGGGGGTCCATGATGGTGTGCGGTGCAAAGGTGATCGGGTCTGCAAAGTCCCAGTCGTACTGGGACAGGGACAGAAGCTTCATGCGGTCCAGCGCATTCGGGTATGAGCCTGCCATAATGGGCTCAAGCATATTGTACTCCGGGTTCCTTTGGATCATAAGGCTCCATGTAGATCCGGCCACGCCGAGCACGCCCTTTGTTATGTCGGGATCAATGCTCATGAAGGTTGCGCCCTGGATGCCGCCATCGGATATGCCGTAGTAATAAACCGTATCTCCGATAATATTTTTCCCGTTGTACTGCAAGTCCGGGTCATTCATCAGTGCGCCGATAGCAAGCCTTGTCATAACGACAACATTGATCTGCACCTGCTGGATCTTGTCCGTGATCAGTCCGAGCTTGTTAAAGTCACCGACCGCAATGGCCGCATTCGGCACGTCGCTGCTGCTCAATCCTATCAAGTCCGTTCCTATCTGCACCATACACAACTGGTTTATGAGACCTTCCTGATAACCGCTGTCCATCTCTCCCTGAGCACTGCCGAACAAACCGTGCCCGTAGATCATAATGGGGATTGGAAGGGTTGTGGTCGTATCTGTTATGCATGCGGGTATGTGGACAACCAGGGGATAAGGGGCCTGGTCGACATACTGCGGCAATCCTGTAGTACTGTTTGTCACAAGGTAGCCGCTCGAGTTTAAGAATGTCGGCGCCGTAAACTCACCGATAAGCTCGCTGTACAGATTGCTGGTTCCCGGTGTAAATGTAGTCATAGTAAAGAATGAGTAAGGAATACCTGCGGTTACTGTCATCGCCAGTGCCTGGTCCCTCATTGATAATAAATGACTCGTGAGAAAGCTGTCTGATGCCGTCGAGAAATCCCATGCAAGCACGATGTTGTTTCTGTTAATGCCCTGCGAGGTAAGAAAAGAAAACAGCTGTTCATAATGAGTTCTGATGCCTTCGACAATAGTATTGTTTGTAGGGGTTTTGTCCCTTAAGTACCGGAAAGGAACAGGTGCTTGAAGAGGCTGTCCATTAATATCTTTTACCGTGTTCAGAATAACGACAACATAGTGCGTTGACGTATTCAGTCGTATCGCGGGGCGAATGATTAACCCCTGTTGTTGCAGGGACGGCGCATTCGCATCCACCTCTGCAAACAAGGGCACCCGTGTGCCTGTTGTAAAATCAATGACCTGGATCGGACTCGTGGCAAGCGTAGAAGAGGTAATATCGCCTTGTGAAGGCAATGATGTCGGTGTTACGCCCTGGGCAAAGTATACGAGTATCTGACTTGCAGGGCTGAATCCGTCTTCTGTGTTAAAGGGTGCGGGATTCAGCGCTACACCCTGCTTGGTGACCGGTAGAATGCCGCTTGGATAGTTTACGCGCCAGCCTGTTGCAGTTGAAGGGTCGCTTGTTAAATAATAAAAAGACGGGTACGGTAAAAAACAATCATCCGTTGATAGGGGGTTGCATCCCTGTCCGAGTGTTACGCTCTTCGTATTGTTATTGCTTGATCCGCATCCATAAGAAAACAACGCCGCGATTGATAAGATTATACCTGCTGAAACAACCCTGTATCTTTTCATCATCGTCCCCCCTGATTAGAATCAATATGTTTTGTTGTTCTACAATAGTTTTTAATATCACGGCATCAGATTTTAAGCAAGGATAAAAAAGCACCTGTCCAGCCCTATGATTTCAGGCTTGCCGTTAGAAGACCTGCGGGTTGGTCGCTCTTCAAAGAAGCCTGGGTCAAGCTTGAATGACTTTTGACCCAAAATTGCAATAGGGAAGTTTGTGAAACGCGCACGAGAGGGAAGAGTTGTTCGTCTCTGCTCGTAAAACAACGCTCTTTTGGGAGCCGGATCTGTTGCCGATGAATGCTTATCTCTCATACCGATAAGAAGTAGTCCACGCAGATGACTATGAAAGCATACCAAGCAGTTCGTTGGTGTTTTCCTTCGCATCGTCTCAAACTCTTCTCTCTCAATCTAAATATTCATTTGAACATAGGAAAGTTTGTGAAATAAGTGAACCCCCTGCGTCTTTGCCTGAGGAGGAGCATGAACAAACTATGTATCTTTATTCCGGTCAAATGACCGGAGTGCAATATCGGGAAACAACCCTGCAAAACCGGCAAGGAGAGAAACGAAGATCACTGCCAACGGGAAAACCCAATTGCGGTTTGCGTTCCATTTTGCATTTCCCGGCGATGATGGATCATAAAGAACAGTTACTGTAGACCCGGGCTGGAGTTTCATCCTCTTCATGCCGCTCATGCCTTTTGTCGACGGAAGGTCTTCGGTGATTTGAAAAGTTTTGCCGCTAACCGTGTACTGGATGGTAAAAGTGAAATTGTCCCTCGTAATGATCCTGCCTTGTGTTTCCGATGCTGCGCTTGTGAAACCGATGATGTTCCACAGAAGGTGGGCTCCATAGATTAAACCGAGGACTGACAGGATTATGAAAGCTGGTTTTCTTTGTCTCTCGGGACTTTGGTTTTCATTCATTGTATTTAATAATAATCCTTATTTTTTCCCATCATTCCGATCTTCGTTTCAATAATGCCTGCATAAGATTTACGCCCTATTATTTTCAGCATATCATGTCCTCATAACTCATACAACAATAAGAAAGAGGGGACAACAACCCATTTCCCGCTGTCCCCTATACTTCAGCCTGTCCTTTTCTTTTTTTCAAAACCCTGAACCACCATGTCCAGGAGTACAAGCCCTATTATTGTTATTGCAACCATTATCGCTACCATCTTACTCACCTCCTTTTCTTATCATCCTCTGATCTTATATACTGCATACACCGTGCCAAGTTTATATGAAAAAACTTGTCGATAGATCATGTTGATTTATTGAGGTAATCCTAAGTTATAAGGGGCAAACGATAGAGAAACCTTGTGGATATTATGGACAGTGTGTTGGATTTCACCACATCAATAAAGAACCCACCTTGTTTACAGCGGAGTTCTTCAACAACACCATCGTCCGTGGGCGGGAAGAATAGTTTTTTTCTCATGGGGTTTACAACTTGTTGACAACTTCAATATTGTGAAATGTTGTAAAGCTGTAAACCTCACCGGAACATCCTCCATACGGTGAGATGGGCTGCTGACCGAGGGTGTTACATCTTGAGGAATGCAAGCAGCCGGTACATCAGTACAGCAGGCCAGAACAGTGCTTTAAAAAACCCGAGTACCCCCGCCCAGATTGTAGCGGCATGCTGGAGATAGTATATCAGTGCTCCGATAAAAGCCATGCCATAAATACCGCCGAACATACCATTGTTTTTCATGTCTTTGCTCCTTTCTGACTGTACGCTTTATCACACTGCGGGCACATTGGTCACGTTGTTTCGCTGTGTTTACAGGTGGTTTGAGGAATCAAACCCCTGTTTTTATACCGAGCTTCTTGATGTGCTTTTCAAGCATCTTTTTTTCAAAAAACAGCAGGGCAGGATTGTTGACCAGAGAATTGCGCGGATAAATTATGCCGTACGTTGCAAGCTCATCCAGGGATAAGGCACTGTTGCTTTTTATCAGCTCAGTCAGAGCCTTTTCCCTGCGTTTTATGTGGGAGGCAAATTTGTCGAGGAGCGGCAATAATTCCTCTTTTGTATATATGCTGTTTGAGTGGGACGTAATAAAGTACTTGGCCTGGATATGCTTTACTTTTTCGATGGATTCAAGGAATGTATCGATGTCCGATATTTCATTGCCGTACCATGGTCCGAACGGCGTCAGATCTATGTCTGTTATCAATGCCAGCGATGCACTTTCAAAATAAAACCCGCTGTGCCCCCTGGTATGGCCGGGCAAAGCTATGGTCTTTATGCCGTACGATTTATCTATGACATACTCCCGATCCCTGAAGGTGCCTGCTATTTTGTGTTCCGTAATATTGTATATTGTTTTTACAACATAGAGCCACTGTTCGCGCAGCTCCTTGTCCGTTATGCCCACTGCATTGATAAACTCTTCATGGCATTCGATCATCGGAGCATCAAGTTCCGGTGCGAAAAACTCACTCCTGGTGAACAGATAATTCATCCTGCGGTGGTCGCCGTGAAAGTGTG
>DAHXOM010000065.1 GCA_027364825.1 bacterium
TAATAAATCTTTACTATTGAATTTTTCTGGTTATTGTATCTAACGTAATCTCCCCAATGGTCTTTTTTGATATATTCCCATTACCATCAAGCAATAATATCTCTGAAGCATCATTTAATAAATGTTTCCGGTGTTCCTCCGGTACGGCCGCTCCTATCTGTCCAAGACACCAAACAGCATATCCGCGAGTTTCGGTTATCGGATCAGCAAGATACATAGTTATATAGGGCGCATACGGTTTTATATGAGAGGGTTCTGTTGCGGCAATCCTGCCCATTGCCCATAATACACCCGGTCTGAAAGCGGTTTCTTTTATTTTAAGCAGGGAAATGACAAGCGGGATATATTCTTTAAAAAGGTCTATCCTTGAACTGATAATCTCTCCAAGAAGCTCAGGGGACGACCAGCCGACACTTCCGGAATCATCATTCAGGGACCACAATAAATTGCTGACAATAGTACGCACAAAATCCAATCCCTGATCGGAGATTGCGGATACGGCATATCCTGCTGCCTTGACAACTTTAAACATAGTATTGTTATCTGTGGTATAGCTCAATGAAAGTAATGTAGAGAATCTGCTTTTTTTCTCCCGTATCAGCTCGTTCAGTTCCGCATACCGTTCCTCGAGTACGAGGCTTTGGATTTTTTCTTTTTCCTTCAACATAAAAACAACTCTATAATTAAGCATTCTTGTTGGGAATATCAAATATGACTACCTTAACCGCCCGGATTATGGGACAGAAAGACACACATCCGCACTTTATTTTAAAATTATATTGACACTCTTTTTTGCATATTGTATACAATATATAAGATGACATTAATATTTTTAATATCTGTATTTGCGGGATTTATCGGTGCATTGAGCGGCATGGGAGGAGGCATTATCATCGTCCCTGCCCTTGTGCTTCTCGGAATCAACATAAAATACGCCATTGCAGCAAGTATGCTTTCCGTTATCGCCACTTCTTGCTCAGCAACAGCCGCTTATGCAAAAGAAAGGATTGTAAACCTTAAAATTGGCACTTTCCTTCAATTGTTTACAATTCTAGGCGCCATCGTGGGTGCAACCTTAACATTACATATGAGCGAGAAGCCTCTATCCCTGATGTTCGGTCTTATATTGCTGACATCATGGATAACCCTTTTGAAAAAAGGTGTAAGTGTTGCACATTATGACAATAAAGGGGGTGTAGTAGATAACTACCTCGAACTCTCGGGATGCTATGAAGAAAAGGTCCCGCCGTTTAGAATTATAAACTATAAAAGCAGGTATGCTGCCCTGGGCGGACCGTTTATGTTCCTCGCAGGCATGGTTGCAGGGCTGTTGGGAATTGGAGCAGGGGCTTTAAAGGTTTTGATCCTCGACCTCCTTATGGGCTTACCTCCGAAGGTCTCAACAACAACAAGTAATTATATAATCGGTATTACTGCACTGGCAGGTTCAAGTGTGTTTTTTGCATCCGGATATTTAAAACCGGGTCTTGCTGTTCCAATTATACTCGGAGTATTGGTAGGATCATGGGTCGGCTCCAAGCTCCTGGTAAGAATGGTGGAAGAGGCTGTTAGAAAATTGTTTCTTGTCATACTCCTTGTCATTGCACTCGAAATGATCTGGAGAGGTATATAATGACTATCGATAAACCAGAATCACATCAAACTATGCCAAATACTACACCCAATCCTATGCCAAATACTATGGATGATCAGTGCGCAACATCCGTAATAGCCGATGATATTAAATCTCATAAAGATGCAATCGCAAAATTAAATGATGAGATAAAGAAGCATCAGCAGACGATACTGACACTCCAGAAGAGGCTGTCTACAATCCCTGCCCTGAGAAAGATTGCAAGTCTTGAGGATATAATTTCCATCATTTACCGATGGGGTGTTACTTTAACCATGCTATTCTTTGTCGCAGGCATGGTGAGGTTTTATATTAAGCATGACAATTTAAATGTCGACTACAGCATGTTTTATAAAAATTTCTATCAATTTACGGAAAAGGAGATGCAGTTTATAACCCTTGGGCATTTCAGAACAGAGGTTCTATTGAATGCAGGGCTTATGATTCTTCTTCTGGCACCAATGGTTCAGGTTTTGGCTACGGGTATTTACATGGTTGCTGTACATAAGAACTGGAAATACGGAGCCATTACAACGCTCGTACTCATTATTCTCTCTATAAGCCTGCTGCTACACTAATCCCCAAAAAATGTAATAGGAAAAGTTTACCCCGATAGGGAGACCCAGTTCGACTACAGAACTCGCACTATAGGTTAACATCCACTAAGCCTACGTCTCATAAGTCGCTGATAAGCTTCTGGCTTATTTGGCAGGAGGTACGCCTATGGAGAACTTTCTGACGGGGCCTACAGTACGACGTCCTTCAAGTAATGCGGATGACACTTGCAGCTCACGCCCTTCACTCCCTTTATGTTTTTAACGAGTTCTTCTATATTCTCGACATCATCCATGCTGTCAACCTTCCCGCTTACGGTTACTATGGCATTATCCACCGTGACCTCTACGTTACAGTTGCGTGTG
>DAHXOM010000075.1 GCA_027364825.1 bacterium
CAATAAGACCGCTGTTCCGGTGGTCATCGTAAGAAAGGAGCAACCAAGTGAAAGAAAGTTTAGCACACACAGTCCATGATTGTAAATACCATGTTGTATTTGTACCGAAGCTCCGGAGAAAAGTCATATACGGACGGCTTCGACAAGAAGTTGGCCCAATAATACGTCGATTGTGCGAATTCAAAGGGGTTGGCATTTTAGAAGGGAAAGCCTGTATAGACCACATTCATTTGTGTCTATCGATCCCGCCAAAGTATGCAGTATCAACCATCGTGGGGTATATAAAGGGAAAGAGCGCGATGATTGTGTTTGAGCGATACAGTAAGCACAAGCGGAACTTCAAAGGTCATAGTTTTTGGGCACACGGGTACTATGTCAGTACTGTGGGGCTGGACGAAGCGAAGATACGAAAATACATCAAGGATCAGGAGATCAACGAGTCGATCGTGGATAAGTATGACCGTGACGTGCATGACCCCTTTTAGGGGTGCCCGTAGCATAAGCAATAAGCGGTAACCAAACCTGGTGACACGAATGGCTATCGGAACAGCCAATTGCACCATGTTAAGCTGAAAAAGGAAATAACCCCTTAAGGGGTGCAAGTAACACTGCCCCTATGGGGCTTAAGCAAGCCACCGGCTACGCCGGTGATCATGACTTAGATATTCATTTGGTGGTAGACAATTACGCTACCCATAAGCACCCGACCGTTAAACGATGGCTCGCGATGCATCCTCGTTACCAGGTCCACTATACACCGACTTATGCATCATGGCTTAATCAGGTCGAAATTTGGTTTAATCTCATCACTCAAAGAGCCATTCGCCGCGGAACTTTCAAGAGTGTTAAAGATCTTATCGCCAAGATCGAGAACTTTGTGACACACTATAATCAAAACTCTCGTCCATTTGCATGGACGGCAACAACGGATTCAATTTTGGAAAAAGTCAAACGACTTTGTCAACGAATTTCCGAGACACAACACTAGCTTGTCAGGAAACACAGGTCCTCTGCACTGCTTCTGATGTTAAATTCGTTTAGTTGCATCACCCCCTCCCACTTCTATTCTGTTCCTTCCTTTCATCTTTGCCTCAAATAAGGTAGTATCAGCCGCATGGATCAGCTTGCTTACAGTGTCAACGTCGGCCCTAGACACGTCAGCGATCCCAATGCTTACGGTCACATTATTGTTGATGCCCTTAAAGACGTGATCAGACACGGACTTCAAGATTCTCTGTGCGGACAGCTCGGCGTTAGCACTTGTGGTCATCGGGGTGAGCACGATGAACTCATCACCTCCCCATCGGCATGCGGTATCGACATCCCTGACGCTCCGTTTAATGATTTCCGCCACATCCTTGATGACCACGTCTCCGACTGTATGACCATAGGTGTCGTTTACAGCCTTGAAATGGTCGATGTCGATCATTATGCAGCTTAGCGGCGACTTGTACCTCATCGCTTTGTTAAATTCCAGACTCAAGATGTCATCAAACCGCCTTCTGTTGAAAAGCCCTGTCAGCGGATCTGTATTAGATAGGGTCTCAACTTTGGTCAGCATTTCCTCCAACTCGTCATTTTTTTGCCTTAACTGATCTTGAAGAAGTTTCATCCTTAATGCGGCGCGCACCCTGGCATTCAACTCTACTTCTTCATATGGTTTAGAGATGTAGTCATCAGCACCGGAATCTAATCCCTGGACGATATCGGCGGTGGTATCCTTGGCTGAGATCATAATGATCGGGATGACTTTGGTATTCTGATTATGCTTGAGCCATGTACACAACACATTTCCGTCCATATCTGGCAAAATACGATCGAGCAGGATGACATCAAAAGACTGAGTTATAACCGAACCCATTGCGGACATCCCGTCGATTACCCAAGTCACCGCATATCCAAGTTCCTCCAGAAATTTTTTCGTCAATTTCCCTTGGCTATTGTTGTCCTCCACGAAGAGTATATTCCCTTTTGCCATTAACACCCTCATTTTATCAGCTGAACATGCCACATCATAGCGTTATTTATGAATGAATATATGCCCGAATCACCTTGGCGCTCATTTAAATGCCCCCTTCACGGGCATAGCCTGACAAACGTGCGGTTGCTGAAACCCAAGCAAAAGGTCCGGTCCATGGTTGTAAAAGGGTTATCCGTCGTTTAGATCAATCGGTAGAGGACAAGTGCGAGGCCCACGATTTTCTTCTACATCGCTGTCTCGACCCTGTTCCTCCCCTTCTCCTTGGCTTCGTACAATGCTTTATCCGCCGCCTGGACCATTTTATCGGCGGAGTCTATACCGGTGCAGGACGTATCTGCCACTCCGATGCTGATGGTCGTTTTTTTATCACCCATGCCGTAAAAGGCGTGCCCGGACACCGACGTCAGGATTCTCAGCGCGGGCTGCACCGCATTCTCTTTCGTGGTCATCGGAGACAACACGACGAACTCCTCGCCTCCCCAGCGACAGGCGGTGTCGATATCCCTGATGCCCCGTTGAATAATCAGCGCCACTTCCTTGATGACCGTGTCTCCGACCGCATGGCCGTACGTATCGTTTACAGCCTTGAAATGGTCGATGTCTATCATCATGCAGCTGAGCGGTGCCTTATACCTGCTCGCTTTTTTATATTCCGATTACAACACCTCGGTAAAACGCCTTCTGTTGAATAGCCCCGTCAGCGGGTCTGTCGCAGAGAGGGCCTCAACCTTGGCGAGCAGCTCCTTCAATTCGCGGTTCGCTTTGCTCAACTCATCCCGAAGGGCCTTCGTTCTCAGCGCGGCGTATACCCGGGCATTAAGTTCCGCCTCATCGTAAGGCTTCGGAAGATAGTCGTCGGCCCCGGCCTCCAACCCCTCGACCTTCTCCGTGGTAGCGCCCATGGCGGTGAGCATGATGATCTGTATGCCTTTCGTGTCTTCATTTTGCTTGAGCCACCTGCAGACCGTATTCCCATCCATGTCCGGCAAAACACGATCGAGCAGCATGACGTCGAAGGGACGGGTCTTCGCCAGCCGGAACACGGACATGCCGTCCATGACCCACGTCACCGCATACCCGCTTTTCTCCAGAAAGTCTTTCGTCTTCGCCCCTTGCGTTTTGCTGTCTTCGACGAAGAGGATGTTCGCTTTAACCATGGATCGCGCCTTTTGCTAAAATCATTATCGAGGATGATGTCCTGTCTCAGGATCGAACGAAGCGCGACGGCGCTATTGATGTTCTTTGAAAATATCATCAAACAACGGGGCGATCTCAACAAATGCATCGAGGACCGAGGGATCGAAGTGCTCCGGCTTCGTTCTCCCGTCACCCTCGGTTATGATTTTAAAGACCCGGCTGTGATCAAAAGCCGGTTTATAGGGCCTTTGACTGCGCAGAGCGTCGTACTGGTCAACGAGCATGACAATCCTTCCCTCTACGGGAATCTCCCCACCTTTCAGGCCCCTTGGATAGCCCCCGCCGTCCCACCGTTCATGATGGTTCAAGGCAATGGAGGCAGCCATCTGAATCCTGGGATAGGTTGAGCCTGAGAGTATTTTTCCCCCGATCGACGTATGCGTCTCCATAATCTTAAATTCGTCCTTCGTAAGCGCTCCCGGTTTAAGAAGGATGCTGTCCGGAATGCCGATCTTTCCTATATCATGCAAAAGACTGGAAAATGTTATCATTTCGACAAAGTCGGGCGGCAGTTCCATCGCTTCCGCGATCTTGTTCGAATAAAATCCTATCCTCGATATGTGGTCGCCTGTATCCGTATCTCTGAACTCCGCGGCTGTTGTCAATTTTTTAATCATCTCGTCGCTCATATTGCGAAGATCCTGCGTCCTTTCATGGACCTCCTGCTCCAGTATCTTATTATGCCGGACCATAAAGTCTTCGAACACCTTGATCTTGAGAAGGTTTTTGACACGGATGGTCAGCTCGGCCTGATCAATGGGTTTGGAAATAAAATCGTTTGCGCCGGCATCAAGTCCTTTTAATTTCGACTCCCTGTCATTCAACGCCGTCACCATGATTATCGGTGTATTCGCTGTCACCGGGTCCGCTTTTATGAGCCTGCACACCTCGTAGCCGTCCATTACCGGCATCATAATATCAAGGATTACCAAGTCCGGGCTATATGACTTGCTCTTCTTAACCGCTTCCTGGCCATTGACAGCAACCTCTATATCATACCGCTGAGAGACAAGCCAATTGATTAGTAGATTGAGGTTAGCTTCCTCATCGTCCACGATAAGTATTTTGTCGTTAGACATTTTGGATCTCCTCCTGAGCGTTAAGCTGCCGGCAACAACATTCTTTTAATCCGAACGCTGATAGATGACAGCACCATGCGTTATCATCTGTCCAGCATCTTTCTTATTTTTTCCAAAAGGTCTTTCGGCGAGACAGGTTTAAGGATGAAATCCATTCCCTCGTCGAGCAATTGCTTCTTGCTGAGCATATCCATCGTATAACCGATCATAAAGAGCGTCCTTACCTCGGGGCTGATCTTTCTGATCTCCTCAGATGCCTCTTTGCCGCTTTTCTTCGGCATTAACATGTCGAGGATTACCAGCTGAATCTTCTCCCTGTTTTCCAAGTATTTGCTGATCGCATCTTCCCCGTCCTCCGCGGTTATGACAGTGTAGCCGAATGACTCAAGGACAATCCTTGCCAGCTTCCTTAACGCCTCGTCGTCCTCGGCTACGAGTATGGTCTCTGTCCCGCCCTTTATTGAGGCAACAGCCTCAGGTTCCTGTCC
>DAHXOM010000083.1 GCA_027364825.1 bacterium
ACAGATTGAATAAGGACTGGTTCATGGTCTGCATGCCGAATTTTGCCTGTCCCACCTGCATGTGTGAATATATTTGATGAACTTTTTCTTCCCGTATAAGGTTCCTGATCGCAGGTGTCGGTATCAATACTTCCGCTGAAAGGGCCCTGCCGGGCTGATTGTACTTCGGTATCAGTGACTGGGACAGAACACCTTCAAGCACAAACGAGAGCTGTGCCCTCACCTGCGGCTGCTGGTGGGGCGGGAAAGCATCGATAATCCTGTTTATCGTCTGGACCGCCGAATTCGTATGCAGGGTCGCAAGCACGAGGTGACCTGTTTCTGCTGTGTTTAAAGCAGCTTCGATCGTCTCAAGATCCCTCATTTCACCGATGAGTACGACATCCGGATCCTGTCTCAGGATATATTTCAATGCGGTTGCAAAACTCCTGGTGTCTGCGCCGACTTCCCTTTGATTTACCACACAATTTTTATGCGGATGCAAATACTCGATAGGGTCCTCTATGGTAATTATGTGTTCATGCCTATCTTCGTTTATTTTTGCTATTATGGAAGCGAGTGTTGTGGTTTTTCCGCTGCCGGTCGGCCCTGTAACAAGTATTAACCCCCTTGCCTTCTTCGTAAGCTCTGCGACGACAGGAGGCAGGCCAAGTTCTTCAAAACTCAGGATCTTAAAGGGGATCGTCCTGAAGGCCCCGGCAACTGCACCCCGCTGCATAAACATATTTGCTCTGAACCTGCTCAGTCCTTTTACACCGAAGGAAAGATCCAGTTCGTTTTCTTGCTCAAATTTTTGTTTTTGGGCATCCGTAAGTATACTGTAGCAGAGTTGTTTGGTTTCCGTCGCGGTCAGAGGCGGTACTTTTAGCGGGGTCAACTCGCCATCTATCCTCAATTGCGGCGGGCTGCCGGTCGTGACGTGCAGATCGCTTGCCCCTTTCTCTATCATTACCTTTAACAACTGGTGCAGATTAAAACTCATTTTACCTCCGATTTAATCTTTTGCTGTAACCCTTACAACTTCATCTATAGTGGTAAGCCCCTTTTTAAGCAAGTCTATAGCACTCTGCCGCATGGTCATCATCCCGAGTCTTATACCTTCCTTCTTTATCTCATTCGCAGATGCACCTGCCAATACCAGCTCCCTTATTTCCTCTGCTATGGTGAGGATTTCATAAACAGCTATCCTGCCTTTATATCCGGTATTGCTGCACATATTGCAGCCTTTCCCCTTATATGTTTTGGTGGTTTTAGCATCTGCTTCCGACATACCGATATCCGTAAGGAATTTTTTTTCTATATCAATTTCTTCCTTGCATTTTTCGCATATTTTCCTCATAAGTCTCTGTGCAAGTATCGCATGAACCGACGACGCCACAAGAAACGGTTCTATACCCATATTCAACAACCTGTTAATCGTGCTCGGTGCATCGTTGGTGTGGATTGTCGATAAAACGAGGTGTCCTGTCAGAGCCGCTTTCACCGCTATTTCTGCTGTCTCATAATCCCTGATCTCTCCGACCATGATAATGTTGGGATCCTGTCTGAGGAATGATCGCAGAGAGGCTGCGAAGTTCAACCCGATTTCTTCATGCATCTGCACCTGATTAACACCCGGTATATTGTACTCAACCGGGTCTTCCGCGGTGGACACATTTTTGGAAATTTGATTTAATTCGGAAAGTGCGGAATACAGTGTTGTGGTTTTTCCGCTGCCGGTCGGGCCGGTCACGAGGACCATACCGTAAGGTTTATGCACGGCATCTTTAAAATCCTTGAGCTGTTTTTCATTAAACCCGAGCTTTGTCATGTCAAGCTGGAGGTTTGATTTGTCCAGCAACCGGAGGACGATCTTTTCTCCAAACAGTGTCGGCAGGACAGACACTCGAAAATCTATGTCCTTACCGTCCGAATACCGTATCTTGATCCTTCCGTCCTGCGGTCTTCTCCTTTCAGCTATATCCAGTTTCGACATAATCTTCAATCTTGATGCAATGGCATTCTTTAACGAAAGAGGCGGTTTCATTATCTCATACAGCATACCGTCTATTCTGAATCTGATTCTAAATGTTTTTTCATACGGCTCAACGTGTATGTCACTCGCTCCTTTCTTGATGGCATCGTTCAGGACTGAATTTACAAGTTTTATAACAGGTGCTTCTTCACTTGCCTTCTCAAGACTTTTTACATCTATGTTGTCCTCGTCTCCGATAACCTCATATTCTTCTGCAGCTTCATTCATGATTTCCTGATAATCCGTTGAAACCTCGAAATATTTTTCTATGGATTTTTTGATGGCTGCTTCTGTTGCCGCTACGAATTCAACATTGTATCCGGTCAGGAATTTTATTTCGTCGATAACGGACAGGTTGGTTGGATCGGATGTTGCGACAATCAGGGTCGAGCCGGTCTGGTTAACAGGAATAATAAAGTGTTTCCTCGCTATATTCTCCGGTATTTTTCTTACGACCTCTTTATCTATCTCGAATTCATCAAGGTTTATGGCCGGAACATTATATTGTTTGCTCAGGAAAGACAGCAGTTCCTCATCGCTGACAAATCCTAACTTCGTAAGACTCGAGCCCAGCCTTCCGCCTCCGGTCTTTTGCTCTTCTATGGCCCTTCTTAGCTGTTCAGGCGTTATTAAGTTTTCTTTAACAAGCAGCTCACCCAACCTCGAAGTCATGACATTAACCCCCTTGATACCTATTTTATAGTAGTATACGGAAAACTTGCGAAGGTGTCAAGAATGGTCATATAAGTATCAAAATGGCGGAACAGACAACCAGAAAATACCGGCAAGGTCTTTGCAGTAAGAGCCGCATCTCTGATGTGTCTTAGAGAAGAGCTTGGACATGCACCGGGAAGCTTGAAGAGGAAACAGGGATAAAGGTATTGTTGAGTTCTGCTGTTGTTATGCTTATTATATAACCAAATGGAAGACTCTGCAAAAATTGAAAATATCACGATATTCTGGGGAAAGCACAAAGGTCCGCTGATCTATTCCAATACTTTTGTCGTAGAAGCAGGGAACACACCGATCATCATAGACCCCGGCGGAGAGTCGGATGAACTGAAAAAACTGAGCGATAAAAAAAACTTTATCGTTAACACACACTTTCACGGCGACCACCGCAGGATGAATTATCTGTTCACCAGGAGTGAGTTTTTCGCACCGGAACTTGATGCTCCGATGATCGAAAGCCACGAGCAGTTCATCGATGCCGTGGGCATAACGGACAAGGAGCTGCGTGAACAATGGCTCCATGTTGTAAAAACCATATACAATATTACAGAACATAAAATAGCAGGTACTTTCAGGGATCATGAATATGTTATCGACAAATCATTCGGCATAAAGACCATAGCCCTGCCGGGGCATACCAGGGGACACAGCGGGTTTTATTTTGAAAGTGCTTCCCTGGCATTGATAACAGACATAGACCTGACGCCGTTTGGCCCATGGTACGGCAATGAAATATCGGACATCGACACATTCCTTGAATCCATCGAAAAAGTAAAGCATATCCAGGCAAAGTACTTTATCACGTCCCACTCGAACAGTATTTACACAAAGGAGGAATTATTGCCGCTCCTCGACAAATTTGCCTCCCACATAAAACGCAGGGAAAAGGCCCTTGTGGAGCTGTTAAAAGCCAACAGTACCTTGTC
>DAHXOM010000086.1 GCA_027364825.1 bacterium
GGAGTAGAGATGGTCATGCCGGGAGACAACATCACGCTTGAGGGTGACCTTATTGTTCCGATAGCGATGGAAAAGGGCGTACGGTTTGCCATCAGGGAAGGCGGCAAGACTGTGGGTGCCGGTGTTGTTTCGGAGATTATAGAGTAAAAATATGGTAGAAACTCAGAATTTAAGAATAAAATTAAAAGCTTACGATCACAGACTGCTTGATCAATCTGTAAAAGAGATTGTTGAGACAGCAAAGAGAACGGGTGCTATTATAAAGGGACCTGTTCCTCTTCCGACAATAATTCAACGTTATACTGTACTGAGATCTCCGCATGTCGATAAAAAATCAAGGGAACAGTTCGAGATAAGGACGAGCCTGCGAATGATAGACATCATGGAACCTACCCAGCAAACAGTGGATGCGCTCATGAAGATAGATCTGTCCGCAGGCGTTGACGTAGAAATAAAAAGCTTCGGAGGTAAATAAGACAAATGTTTACCGGTATAATGGGCAAAAAGATAGGTAGTGCAAGAATATATAATGAAAACGGGGAGATGATACCTGTTACGGTTATCCAGGCAGGTCCCTGCAAGATCGTTAATATAAGGACATCGGAAAAGAACGGATATAATGCCGTTCAGATAGCATACGGCTCGGTACCCGAAAATAAATTAATTAAGCCTGTACGAGGGTATTATAAAAAACTTGGTTCGGATCTTTACGGATATTTAAAAGAATTCAGGGTTGATGAGCTGAAGGATATCAAGGTTAATGATATTGTTACCGTAGAAGCGTTCAAGGTAGGAGAACTGGTGAACGTTACCGGGAAAAGTAAGGGAAAAGGTTTTCAGGGTGTTGTCAAGCGGTATGGATTCAAGGGCGGTCCCGAGAGCCATGGTTCTATGTTTCACAGAGCTCCTGGTTCCATTGGATCGAACACATTCCCCGGCAGGGTAATAAAAAACAAGAAGATGGCGGGTAGAATGGGGCATACAAGGATTACGGTGAAGCATCTGGAAGTGGTTAAGCTTATACCCGAAAAGAATATCATCCTTTTAAGAGGGGCTGTACCGGGCAGTGTAAATTCGATTGTTGATATAAAAAAGGTTTATGCATAGGTGAAACATGGCTATTGTTGATGTTGTAGATCAAAACGGGAATAAATTAAAAGAACTTACACTTGATGATATGGTTTTTAATGCTGAAGTGCATGATGCTGCAATATATCTTACCCTCAAGCAGTATCTTCATAATCAAAGGCAATTTAGCAGGGCAACAAAGACAAAAGGTGATGTCAGCGGAAGCGGGAAAAAACCCTGGAGGCAGAAGGGTACAGGCAGGGCAAGGGTTGGTACCATCAGGTCTCCTTTATGGCGAGGCGGAGGAATAACCTTCGGACCGCAGCCCGGAGGAAGGGTTCTCAAGGTAAACAAGAAGATTGTTCAGCTTGCTGCACGTTCAGTCCTGAGTTCCAAATATAAAGATAAGATGCTTATCGTTATCGACGGTTTTAATCTCGATAAAATAAAAACAAAAGGTGTATACGAAATTTTCAAGAAATTGGGTATCAACAATGCATTGGTGGTTCTGGACGGTTCGAATACGAACTTCCAGCTCTCGGCCAGGAATATAAATAAAATAAAAGTCATCAGGAATAACACGTTTAATGTTTACGATGCTATGAAATATAAGCAGCTTGTGCTCACTGAAAAAGCAGCTTTGATGTTTCAGGAGGCTTTAAACAAATGAAATCAATGTATGATGTTATAGTATCGCCGATTATTACGGAAAAAAGTACCGCGGCTAAAGAGAAGTCAAATGAGATTGAATTCGTAGTCAACAAGGTATCGAACAAGAAAGAGATCAAGGAAGCAGTGGAAAAGATCTTCAAGGTAACGGTGCTGGATGTAAGAACCACAAACATGCCGGGTAAAATAAAGACGGTAAGAGGTTCACACAGAGGACTGAGAAGCGGCTATAAAAAAGCCGTCATCAAATTAAAACAGAACGATAAAATAGAATTCTTCCAAGGAGTGTAAACAGTAATGGGCATACGATCTTATAAACCTACTTCACCTGCACGTCGTTTCATGCAGGTCCTTAGCTTTGATGAGTTGACCACCCAAAAGCCCGAGAAGAGCCTTTTGGCTCCGCTCAAGAAGCATGGGGGCAGGAACAATCAGGGAAGGCTTACCGCCAGATTTATAGGCGGGGGGCATAAGCAGATGTACAGGATAATAGATTTTAAGCGTGATAAGTGTGATGTGCCGGCGCGTGTTGCTTCTATAGAGTATGACCCAGTGAGAACATCATTTATAGCACTTCTAAAATATGCGGATGGAGAAAAAAGATACATTCTTGCTCCCCAGGAACTGAGAGTAAACGATGTGGTTATTTCAAGCAAGACAAAGGAGCTTGATATACTGAAAGGCTATGCCATGCCGTTAAAATTTATGCCGTCTGGGAGTAACATACACAATATAGAATTAAAACCCGGCGAAGGCGGAAAGATTGTCAGAGGTGCGGGAGCGGTTGCACAGCTCATGGCAAAAGAAGGGGATTATGCCCATGTAAAGCTTCCCTCAGGTGAAGTAAGACTGATACGGTTGGATTGCATGGCGACCATAGGACAATTGAGCAATATTGATAATATAAACATATCCATAGGTAAGGCTGGACGTATGAGATGGTTGGGACGTAAACCTCATAACAGGGGTGTGTCCATGAACCCTGTTGATCATCCGCATGGTGGTGGAGAAGGTAAATCAGGGCAGGGCAACCCTCATCCTGTGTCGCCGACCGGAGTGCCTGCCAAGGGGTTTAAGACAAGAAAACCGAAGTATTCCGACAAATATATAGTTAAGGGAAGAAAACAAAAATAATAGAGGAGAATGATGGCACGATCATTAAAAAAAGGTCCGTTTATAGATGAGTCATTATTAAAAAAAATCAATCAAATGGGCGAGAAAAAAGAAAAGCGATTAATAAAAACATGGTCCAGGCGATCTGTTGTGTCTCCTGAAATGGTAAGTTTTACCATTGCTGTTCACAACGGAAGAAAGTTTATACCTGTCTATATTACAGAAAACATGGTTGGTCATAAGCTTGGGGAGTTCTCTCCGACAAGAACATTTAGTATGCATTCGGGAGATAGAAAGACAGGAAAGACAGAGACTGAAGCAAAAGAATAGTTAAAAGAAGGAATGGATAAACTATGGAGATAAAGACCTCATTAAGATTTTTAAGACTCGCTCCCAGAAAGGCGAGGCTTGTGGCTGATGTAATACGGGGACAGGATGTCAATGCAGCTCTTGGGCTTTTAAAATTTATAAATAAGGCTGCATCCGGTCATATATCTAAGCTTATAAAATCCGCTGTAGCTAATGCGGAAACAAGGGGAACTGTTGACGTAGATAACCTCTATATAAAATTTATAGCGGTCTCTGCGGGTCCAACGATGAAACGTTTCAGGTCGGCACCGATGGGAAGGGCTTTAAGAATAAGAAAAAGAATGTGTCATATTGATTTGATTCTTGATGAGAAATAAAGGAGAGCAATTTTGGGACAGAAAACAAATCCGATAGGTTTTAGGTTAGGTATCATAAGAAGCTGGAATTCGAGATGGTTTGCAGAAAAGGACTATGCCATAGCTTTACACGAGGATTATAAGATCAGGAATTTTTTGAAAAAGAAATTATACCATGCCGCTGTATCAAGTATTATTATTGAGCGCGCCATAAATAAGATCAAGGTTAACATACACAGTGCCAGGGTCGGGCTTATCATTGGTAAGAAGGGCGTAGAAATAGAAGCGTTAAAGGCAGAGCTTACCAAGATGCTCTCGGGCCGGGAAGTAACAATTAATATTTTTGAAATAAGAAAACCGGAGCTCGATTCCCAACTTGTTGCAGAAAATATAGCACTCCAGCTCATAAGAAGAATTTCTTACAGACGGGCCATGAAGAAGGCCATAAGCTCGGCACTCAAATTTGGCGCCAAAGGGGTAAAGGTTATGATAGCAGGCAGGCTTGCCGGTGCAGAAATTGCAAGGACAGAATGGTACAGGGAAGGCAGAGTGCCTCTTCAGACATTAAGGGCGGATATAGATTATGGTTTTGCAGAGGCTTTTACTACGTATGGGGTTATAGGCGTCAAGGTGTGGATTTTTAAGGGTGAAGTCCTTGATAAACCCGAAGAACAGGAAGCCCAGGGCAGTGTAGTCGCTTAAGGGAACAGGAGTAATGATATATGTTAATGCCGAGTAAGGTTAAATATAGAAAGCAGCAAAGGGGAAGAATGAAGGGGCTCGCAAAGGGCGGCAGCACCCTGGCATTTGGAGATATCGGTTTGCAGGCGCTTGGAAGAGGTTATATGACGTCAAAGCAAATCGAGGCAGCAAGGATAGCAATAGCAAGGTTTATTAAAAAGACCGGCAGGGTATGGATAAGAGTTTTTCCGGACAAACCGTATACGAAAAAACCTGCAGAGACCAGGATGGGAAAAGGGAAAGGCGATCCCATTGAATGGATAACCATAGTTAAGCCGGGAAGGATACTGTATGAGATGGAAGGCATGGAACGGGAAGTTGCGTATAAGGCGCTTACCAGTGCTAGTTACAAACTTCCATTTGCAACGAGAATAATAGAAAGAGAGACGGTAAAATGAAGCCTTCAGAGATAAGAAATC
>DAHXOM010000096.1 GCA_027364825.1 bacterium
GGACAGGCGTCTATGATATCAATCACGGAAAACCCTTTGTGCATAATGGCCTGCTTGATCAGCTGTTCTGTTTGGGCCGTGTGGTACGAGGTCGTCCTCGCCACAAAGGTCGCACCGGCACCCTCGGCCAGTTTAACGACATCAAAGGGAGGGTCTATATTACCGTACGGCATGGTCGTGGCTATAGCTCCTATCGGGGTCGTCGGCGCTACCTGTCCGCCGGTCATTCCGTAGATCGAATTGTTGAACACCAGCAGTGTTATCTCGATATTGCGTCTCGCGGCATGGATGAAATGGTTTCCACCGATTGCCGTTGCATCACCGTAACCGCTCACGACAATGACCTTGAGCTTGGGATTGGTAAGCCTTATGCCTGTTGCAAAGGCAAGTGCCCTTCCATGGGTCGTATGGAGTGTATTCATATCAAGGTATCCGGGCAGCCGTGAAGCACAACCGATACCCGAAACGACGGCAATGTCGTTCTTGTCGAGCTTCAGTCCGTCGATTGCCCGAAGGAGTGACTTCATAACAATACCGTGGCCGCAGCCCGGGCACCATATATGCGGAAGTGTACCTTTTCTTATATATTTTTCATATTCAAATGCCATGTAAAAGCTCCTTTGTTTTTTCTATTATATCGTGAGGATGGATAATATCTATATTCACCCGGTTCACGCCGTAGACCTTTGTTTTGCCCTTCGCAGCCCGCTCCACCTCAAGGATAAGCTGCCCGAAATTCAATTCCGGCACAACAATGAACTTTACCTTCTGTGCAAGCTTCTCAACCGCACTATCGTCAAAGGGCCATATAGTAATATATCTGAGCATCCCTGCCTTTATGCCCTGCTCTCTGAGCACATTCACGGCATACTTGGCAGCCCTTGCCGAAGATCCATAGGCCACAAAGCCTATTTCTGCATCGTCAAGCATGTATGACTCAGTCTTGAACATGTCCTTTTTATAAAGCTCTACCTTATCCATGATCCGGTGCAGCTCTTTTTCTATAAGCTCTCCGTTATTGGTCGGGAACCCGTCGATCCTGTGGTTTAAACCGGTAACATGGAACCGGTAGCCCGTCCCGTACGCAGCCATCGGAGGGACAAGAGGCAGGGGTGAGTTCGTTACATCAAACGGCTTGTACTGATCCGGGGGTACCGTCGGCTTCATCCTGTCGATAACTTCGAGCTCGCCCTTTTCAGGGAAAATCATACGCTCACGCATGTGGGCTATAATCTCATCGAGCAGGAGAATGACCGGTATCCTGTATTTCTCCGAAATATTGAATGCCCGTACCGTTTCCGTAAAGATCTCGGGGATTGAATTGGGTGCAAGGGCGACGATCGGGTGATCACCGTGCGTACCCCACCTTGCCTGCATAACGTCTCCCTGCGACGGCCCTGTCGGTGCACCGGTACTCGGACCGCCCCTCATGACGTTGACAATCACGCAGGGGATCTCGTTAAACGAGGCAAAACCGATGTTTTCCTGTTTCAAAGAAAAACCCGGACCGCTGGTAGCAGTCATTGATTTTTTCCCGGTAAGCGAGGCTCCGATGATTGCAGCCATTGCTGCGATCTCGTCCTCCATCTGTATCATTACGCCGCCATACTTGGGCAGCTTTCTGGAAAGTCCTTCCGGTATTTCGGATGAAGGCGTTATCGGATAACCGGCGTAGAACTGAATTCCGGCATATAACGCACCTTCAACACAAGCTTCATTGCCTGATAAAAGTAAAGCCTTTTTCTCCATTGTTCCTCCTCAAGGTTTTCTAATACGATTGGTCGATTAAGATTTTTCCGGCAGATCTACGTAGATTGAAAAATCCGGACAGAACAGTTCGCATCTCATGCACCCTGTACATTTATCCAGATTAACAACAGATACAACCAGATCTTTCATTGCAAGAACATCTTCGGGACAGTAAACAACACATATTTCACAGCCCTTACAGCGTTCTTCTATAATCTTTATTTTATGTTTTTGTTGTGGTTTTTTTTCTACCGTTTGTGCTTCAGCCATTTATTTTTTCCCCTTTCTGCTCATCTTTTTTATCGGCTTTTTACGAACATGCTTCGCTTTTTTCACCTGTTTTTTGGTTTTCGGTGCCGAGGCCTTCTTTGCCTTGACCTTTTTGAGCAGGTCATACATGGTCTGCCCAAGCTCTGCAGGACTCCTTGAAACCTTTATACCTACGGATTCAAGGGTTTCAATTTTATCCTGTGCAGTAGTCTTACCACCGGTTATTATGGCACCTGCATGCCCCATTCTCTTGCCTTTCGGCGCGGTCTGTCCTGCTATGAAGGCAACAACAGGCTTCTTAACATACTTCTTTATGTACTGTGCTGCATCATCTTCAGCTGTCCCGCCAATCTCACCTATCATAATGATTGCTTCTGTTTTCGGGTCATTATTGAACGCCTCAAGCGCATCAATAAAGTTTGTTCCTATGATAGGATCACCGCCGATACCAATCGCTGAGGATTGACCAAGCCCCAGAACCGTAAGCTGATATACGGCCTCGTAGGTCAGAGTTCCGCTCCTTGATATAATACCTATCTTTCCCGGATTATGAATCTTCGCCGGCATAATGCCGAGTTTTGCTTCACCGGGGGTAATAATACCGGGGCAATTCGGGCCGATAAGCCTTGTTTTCTTACCCTTAAGATAGGCAGATACCTTGAGCATATCAAGTGTTGGTATTCCCTCGGTAATACAGACAACAAGCTCGATACCTGCATCGACAGCCTCCATGATGGCGTCTGCTGCAAAGGGAGGAGGAACAAAGATCATGGATGCATTCGGCTTTGTGGCGGCCACAGCTTCGCTTACCGTATTAAATACCGGGATACCTTCAACGTTGGTTCCACCCTTTCCCGGAGTTACGCCGCCGACTATCTTGGTTCCGTAATCCCTGCACTGCAAGGTATGGAACATACCGTCTTTGCCGGTTATACCCTGCACTATTACCTTTGTATTCTTATTTACAAATATACTCATATCGCACCTCTCACAGCCTTTACCACTTTCTCTGCAGCGTCTGCCATATTTGAGGCAGCTATTATGTTCAACCCGGATTCTTTCAGCATTTTTTGGCCAAGCTCAACGTTTGTTCCTTCGAGTCTTACCACAAGCGGTACCTGTATGTTAACCTCTTTTGCAGCAGCAATAACGCCGGCCGCTATAATATCGCATTTCATAATACCGCCGAATATGTTCACCAGGATACCTTTTACTTTCTCATCGGACAGTATGATCTTAAATGCATGCGTGACCTGTTCTTTCGAAGCACCTCCACCGACATCGAGGAAGTTTGCGGGCTCACCGCCGTAAAACTTGATAATATCCATTGTCGACATTGCCAGGCCAGCACCATTGACCATGCATCCTATATTACCGGTAAGACTTACATAGCTGAGTCCGTGCGATTTCGCATCAAGTTCTTTTGCATCTTCTTCATTGATATCCCGGAGTGCCTCTATGTCCTTGTGCCTGAACAGTGCATTATCGTCAAAATTGATCTTTGCATCGAGCGCAAATATATTGTTGTCCTTGGTAAGCACGAGCGGGTTGATCTCGACAAGACTGCAATCAAGCTCCAGAAACATCCGGTAAAGGGCCTTTACAAATTTTGTAAATTTACCAACCAGGTCACCGCTCAGTCCCAGCTTATACGCGACCTTTCTTCCGTTGAAATCCTGTATACCGGCCACGGGATCTATAAACTCTTTTATGATCTTCTCGGGTGTTTTTGACGCAACCTCTTCTATCTCCATACCGCCTTCCGTACTCGCCATGACGACAATCTGTTTTGTTGTCCTGTCAATGATCATGCCGAGGTAGAGTTCCTTCTGGATTGCTCCCGCCTCTTCTATATATACCTTCTTTACGATCTTGCCTTCAGGTCCTGTCTGATGGGTAATGAGGGTCATGCCGATCATCCTGGCTGCGGTCTCTTTTACCTCTTCAGGCGAGTTAACGAGCTTTACTCCGCCGCCCTTGCCTCTTCCGCCTGCATGGATCTGGGCCTTTACAACATATTTACTGACACCAAGCTGCTGTGCAACTGCATAAGCCTCATCAGCAGTAAATGCCGGCTTGCCCTTTGGTACGGGAACGCCGAATTTCGTCATTAATTCTTTTGCCTGATATTCATGTATATTCATATTAACCTCTTTTTTTACAGTTTCGTCGTAACAAGTGCGGTCTTGAGTTTTGCTATGTGATTGGTGATGTTGATATCTTTTGGACACGCCTCATTACAGTTAAATATCGTATGGCATCTGAAAACGCCGTGTTTGTCGTTAACGATACTGAGCCTTTCTTCTGCTGCTGTATCCCTCGTATCAAATATATACCGGTATGCCTTGAGCAAGGCCGAAGGTCCGAGATA
This sequence comes from bacterium, assembly GCA_027364825.1. Lineage (GTDB taxonomy): Bacteria > JAMCPX01 > JAMCPX01 > JAMCPX01 > JAMCPX01 > JAJYLM01. The sequence continues at coordinate 4,391 of DAHXOM010000096.1, forward strand.
GTCATCATCAGCCCAGAACGACGGGCACGAGGACGTACAGGCGGCACACAGAATACACGTTGTCGATTCTTCTATAAGTTTCTGCTGTTCGGGAGACTGGAGCCTTTCCTTCTCCGGCACAGGCTCGTCGTTAATCAGGTACGGCTTGATCTTGTTGAATTTTTCGTAGAACTTATCGAGATCCACAACCAGGTCTTTGATAATGGGGAACGATGGGAGCGGTTTTACTGTTATGACGCCCGATTTAAGATCCTGTATGTGTGTCTGACATGCGAGACCGTTTTTGCCGTTTATATTCATCGCACACGACCCGCAAATGGCATGGCCGCACGACCTTCTGAACGAGAGCGTCTCGTCATAGTGCCACCGAATGTCGTTCAGACAGTCAAGTATCGTTGTGTTCGGTTGTGCTTCAACGACGTATTCTTTGAAGCTCGGTTTTGTATCGTTTTCCGGAATGAACCGTTGTATTTTAAAAGTTACCTTCACGTTAATACCTCCTCAGTACTTTCTTTCTTGGGGTTGATACCTGGTAATAGAAACATCCTTTTGTTTCAACTCAGGTCTGCCGTCCTTGCCTTTCGAGGCAAGCGTGTGTTTGAGGAATTTTACATCGTCGCGCTTCGGATAATCCGTTCTTGAATGAGCACCACGGCTTTCCTTTCTGAAATCCGCAGACGCGAGGACGACCTCAGCATACTCGAGCATATTACCAAGCTCTATTGCATCTTTCAGCTGCATGTTAAAGTTTTTGCCGGTATCCGTGATGCCGATATTCTTATATCTTTCCTGCAAAACCTTTATATCCTTCAAGCCTTTCTTCAAAAGCTTTTCTTCGCGGAACACGGCAGCAGTCTCCCATAGCAATGACTGCATATCTTCACGCAGCTTTGATACATTTTCCTTGCCCTTACCGCTTAAGAGCCACTCCACCATCTTTATCGTGCTTTCTGAAGCGTCCTTTGGTACGGTCGGCCTGTCTGCCTGCTGGACAAAATCGTACATGTGCTTACCTGCACGTCTGCCGAATACCGTTGTATCCACAAGGGAATTTGCTCCAAGCCTGTTTGCACCATGAACGGATTCACAGGCAGCCTCACCACCGGCATACAGCCCTATAACAGGGGTAGCTTTGTCATCTTTTATTACATTGCTGTGCGAGTCTGTCGGTATGCCGCCCATGAAGTAATGTGCAGTCGGTGCCACAGGAATAGGTTCTTTTGTACAATCAACCCCCGCATACGTAATGGCGAACTTATAGATCTCGGGCAGCCTTTCAAGTATTTTTTCCCTGCCTATATGATGAATCTGTAAAAGGACATGGTCCTTCTTCGGACCGACGCCCCTGCCCTCCTGGATCTCCGTGTAAATGGCCCTTGATGTAATGTCCCTCGGTGCGAGGTCTTTCATGTCGGGTGCGTACTTCTCCATGAACCTCTCGCCTTTGCTGTTGACAAGATATCCGCCTTCGCCCCGTACTCCTTCTGTTATCAGAATACCCAGCGGATAGATACCCGTGGGGTGGAACTGTGTGAATTCCATGTCCATAAGGGGCAATCCCTCTCTGTATAACATCGAGAGTGCATCGCCGGTCGATTCATGCGCATTGGATGAAATCCTGTAGATACGGCCGCCGCCGCCAGTTGCAATCATGACCGCCTTTGATGTGAATACGTGTACGGTACCTGTTCTTAATTCCACGGCAACAACTCCCTTTGCCGTGTTGTTTTCCATGATCAGCTTTGTTACAAAGAATTCCGGATAATATTTCACCTTTTCTTTCAGGCTCTGTTCGTAGAGGGTATGGAGCGCCACGTGACCAGTCCTGTCCGCAGAGTATGCAATCCTCGGTCTTGAGTGTCCGCCGAACGGCCTCTGCGCTATCTTTCCGTCCGCTGTGCGTGAAAACGGCGTGCCCATGTGTTCCAGCTCATACACAACCTCGATTGCATCCTTTGCAAGGGTCTCTATCGCATCCTGATCCCCTAAATAATCGCTGCCTTTGACCGTATCAAACATGTGAAGTTCCCATGAATCCTCACCCTGTGCTTTGTTATTATTCAGTGCAGCTGCCATGCCTCCCTGCGCTGTAGTCGAGTGCGACCGTGTCGGAAAAACCTTCGTCAGCACCGCAACGTCGCCTATTTCTGCAACCTTCAGCGCAGCCATGGTACCGGCAAGACCGGCTCCTATGACCAGTACATCATGATAATGTGTTTCAATGTTTATTGCCATGTATATTCTCCTTACATTTTTACTGTCAACATCTGGGGTGAAAACGTGATTATCGTGAGGGCCCCGAGCACCAATAACAGCGCCCCGCCGAGCACGATGAGGGAATATATGAATATTCTCCACCCGTCTTTGTGTACATAATCATCGACAACCACCCACAAACCCGCCAAACCGTGGTAGAGGGCAAATACAAGAAATGCCAGATCAAAGGTTTTCCATAACGGTGAAGCAAGCCTTGGTGCAACCGACTGATAATTTGTTTCTCCCGTCCCTATAAAATGCATGATGGTAAAATGTACCAACAAGAGCACGACGAGGAAGATACCCGTTATCCTCTGATAAAACCACCGTTTTGTGCCCGAATCACCTGTTACAAATTTTATATTCATGTATATGCTCCTATTTTAAATTTCCGATAAAGGGGACCGCACCTGCTATAAACACGATTATGCCTATAACAACAACGCCCCAGAACAGCTTTTTCTGGTTTTTGGAACTGCCGAAGAAATCTACAAGGATCACCCGAAGTCCGTTTATTGCGTGATAAATAATAACGCCCCAGAGTCCGAGCTCAAGCAGTTTAAAGAGCGGCTCGTTTAAAAAAGCCATAACCTTGTTAAAGCCTGCCGGGTTATCAAGGTTATGGATAACCCAGATATGCATGACAAGATACAGTATCAGGGCAAGACCGGACAGCCTGTGCAGTATCCACGCCACCG
>DAHXOM010000101.1 GCA_027364825.1 bacterium
AAATCCGATAAAGCTGATGACCCCGTTGGCCAGCAGATCATAGGTTGGCGATACCGTGTTTGTTCCCGGTTGCTTCGGTGCACTCAGGAGCTTGTTCAGGTCTACGATGGCAAGACATGTCTTCGAGCTGTCGATGAGGAGTCCCATAGGCTGGTTATTGATGACCGCGGTAAACGCAGAAAGCCCGTGCGGATCTCCGACATTGCTCCATGTCGAAACCGAAGGACACACGGTCGTTGGTGTCGGCATTTGAGCCGACGTGTAGGATGTTATGGTGAAGCTCCCGGGTGTGGATGCTATCGGCATCTGTGCAGCGCCGATATCATCCCCGAATTCCCCCTCAAGGAACATGATGTGGCTCGATGGTTCTATCACCATACCCGTTGTCAGGTAACCGCTGGGAGAATAGACGTTTTGCAGAGGAACAACTGCATACGGGGCGTCAAATGTTGCTGTTGAATCACTGAATGTAGCTGCACTCATATTGAGGGCCAGCAAAAGCGGTGTCCATTCATGTCCTATGGTCATAAGTCCTGTAGAAGGGTCCACTGCAACCGCGTCCGCGGTCATCGAACCTATGCCGGTGCTGACCAGTTCCGGCAGGCCATAGACCGGGTCTGTGGTTGTATCAACCATCCTCTTGGACCAGTGGTATACCTTGCTGGTGTTTACGTCTATAACCCACAGATACTCATCCGTAGATGTTACGGATCCGCCGTCAGCATACTCCGGGGAATAGATCCTGTTGTTGACCGGATCGTATCCGAAGTTTTCGGTTGAAAGGTCAACAGGCAGCGTTGCAGACAGATTGGAAAGGAATGATTTTATCACGCTCCCTGAATAATTGACTACCCGGTATCCGTCTCCCGATGATACGATAACCCCGTGATCAAGCGGATCTATGATAACACCGCAGTCAAGGCAACTCCCGCCGCTGAAACTCGAGTATACTGTATTTCCGAGATCATATTCGGTTACCGTAGGTGTGGAACCATTGCTGATATATCCCGCAACATTGATAACAGCTATTTTTGAGCTGCTGTAACCTACACACACAACCTTGAGGTTTTTAGCGTCTGCAGCACAGCTATCCACCATGAACGACGTAGTTATGGTTGCAGGGGACGGTAATGTTTCCGGTTTCAGCGAGTATCCGCCATAAGAAGCTGTGGTAAACGTAGAGCCGCTCTGTTTTATGGGGACTGCGCTCACCCCTGTATTATTCGGAATAAAAGCTATTACCAGATTGCCGGTATTGATTGTCGCAATACCCCCTGAGGTTGTTGCAGAAGATACCGTGGTCTGCTGGCTCCCCCCGCCTTTACTGCCCTGACATCCTGACACTGCCAGGATTGTTATAATCACAAGCAGGTTCAACAAACTTGATTTTTTTATGTTATTTTTTTTCATTGTTTTTCTCCTTTTATTTTGTAGAAGTCCTTTCTTTGCCCCGTTTTTTGGGGATAATCTTTTTTTCTGTTTCACCGGTCCCGTTGGTCCTGTTTTTACTGACGTTCATGATCTCCCACAACTCATCCCTGCTGGAAAAAGCCATTTTCCCGTGAACACCGATCTTTTCTACGGTCCCGACAATCGATTGGGGATCCTTTATATTGTGCCGGTAAATATGGATAACAAATGTTTTCATAATGTCTTTGTTTTTCATCATGGCTAAACCTATAGCATACGAAAAGTCACAGATTGGTCACAGATTGGGAATTTTGTTAAAGGGGACGCGGGTGGGGAAAAAAAAGGGTGAGGAACCCCCGCCCCTACAATAAAACACATAATTCGCTATTGCTTTTTTTGTGTTAAAGATTCTTTGATCTTCTGGTACAGGGACTCAATTTTTGGTGAGGGTGCTATATTGAGTATTGTCAAAAGTGTCTTTTTACACCTATTGTATACTGCAAGGGCTTCACCGGTTCTGCCCATTGATTGGTAGCATAACATAAGGGATTGGTAGAACTCCTCTGACAGATTATCCGCTTCTAACCCCTTTTGGTAGTACTCCATGGCATCTCTCCATTGGCCATTCTGTTCCAGATAACTTCCCAGCCTGCTTATGGAGCGTATAAACTTGCTTTTGATACGCTCTCGCATGGACGTAGTCCACCACTGGTCAGTATAATTGGGCAAAAAACTGCCCTTGTACAGAGCAACGGCTTGTTCTGTTAGTTTGGCGGCCTCTTCTCTGTTACTGCTCCAGAATTGGTCTGCTCTATCAAGAAGATGCTCGAAGGCCGACACATCAACCCAGCAGTATTGCGGGTCAAGCGATAATCTTCCTTCTTTGAGCTGGAGGCACGTATCGTTGCCGATCAGCAACCTCAATCTCTGTAATGTGGTTGAAAAGGCGCTGTGCGTTTTATCTCCCTCTGACTCGGGCCAGAGGGCATCACTGATCACCTCTTCCCGGACATCTATTCCTCCGGATGCAACCAATGCCTTGAGCATATTCAGAGGTATTTTCTGGACCTTGCCGGAAAAGCCTAATGTCTTTCCATCTTTTGTTACTACAAAACTACCCAGGGTATAGACCTTCAATGTCCATGGCCAATTGTCGGTATCAACAAAATGAATAGCATCCTGCGCAGTACTCCTGTTCCATGGTGGATTTTTTGGAACAAGCCCGCGCCGCTTGATAAGCATCTGTACATACGGTACTTCTATCCCCGCCTGGAGTGCCTTGACACATAATCCGGACATAATATCGGACATCCATCGCCAGTGATTTATGTAGCCGTGCTCTCTACCGATCTTCATACCCTCGCGTAACTGCTGGATACCCCGGAGTTCATTACCGCATTCAAAATCAATCTGTGCTTCAAGCAAGCAACAGTAGAACTCTATTACTACGGACCGCATCTCATCACCAATATGCCTGGCTTGTACAAGGTTTTTCCTGGCCTTAGGGTAATCTTTGGATGACACCTGTACCTGGGCCAGCCCCAGTCTGTTGATAGCCTCCGGGAACGGCGCACCTGCCTGAATTGCGGTTAGCAATCCCTCTTCTCCATATTTCATGGCCACCGGCAGGTTTCCCTGCAGATGGCTATGATAGCTTTTCAGGTAATAGTAATGAGAGACATCCAGGGTGTGGTTTTTGTCCATACAGTTAAACATACTTTCAAGATATTTCTCTGCCTCGGACAGCTCTCCGGTCGTAAGCGCGTAGTATGCACCCTGGGCAAAGAACATGTGGTCCCATAAATGTACACCGTACCTGTTTGCCATCTCCAGGCCTTCATGTATTGCAGAGGGTGTTTGAGGAGATACGGTAAACCACAGATAGATACATTTGATGACCTGTCCCAGAATCGCCTCCAATGGCGTTATTGCAGTCTGGTTATTTATTGTATCTTGCCCGGTTGAATACTTATCGATGACCGGTTTGTACCGGTCGACCAGAACATCCATTTTTGCTATATCTCCTGTCCACGAATAGTACATCAAAAGGTAATTGGTAAGCATGGCTCTGGTGCGTTCATCCGCGTGATCGCCGTTTTTGGATTGTAAGATAGCCTCGGCACGTTTTACCCATGGTGCTATGTTTCTATGCTGCGGTTTCCGGTAGATTAAGGCTAAGAGCATAACGGAGACGAAGTGTGCTTCTATCTGACCGGAAGGGAATGGTATGTATAAGAGTAACCCGTTTATTCTCTCAATCCAATGGTCAAGCGGCTGGAAGTTATCCCATTCTATGCAGTATGTCCTTGCCACACCTGCCCAGCAAAGAAACAACCCATTCCGGCTATTTTGATCTTGCTGATCTTGAAATAAGGTAAACGCCTTTTCCAGCATTTTACGGCTTTCGGTCAGGGAGAACGGTAAGACAGAAACCCCATACCAATACAGCAGCCATGGCGTGTGCTCAAGGACCGTGCCGGGCAGCTGATTGAGCCATTGCATGAGGATCCGGTTTCTTCCCTGGGTTATCAAAGCCTGTGCGTTGTTCAGGATAAGCATGGTAAGGGCCCGCCAGTCGTTGGATGCCTGAAATAATTTTGCTGCCTCTTCAATCTCTCCCGATTGTTCCAGGAGTTCAGCCGCTTTTTCCCGTATTTCTCTCAACTCCGTTTCTTTGAATAATTTGTTTGCCTGTACCAGAAGGAATTCACGGAAGAGGGAATGATAATGGTAGGTTGATTCAAGAGATGATATCTTTATGGTGAAATAATTATTCAGATGGAGCCTGGCAAGCAGGTCTTCGGGATTTTTCATACCGGTAAGTTTTTCAGCCATATCAAAGGTTATCTTTGGCAAAAACGATGTCTTCAGCAGGAAGTCCTGAATGTTTTTGTCTATTCTGTTAAAGATCTCATCTGCAAAATAATGAAAGAACCTTTCCTCGAAGATTTCACTCTGGATAGGATGTGTGTCTTCCTTCCTGTATTTTTCCATGAGCAATACAAGACCTGCTGCCCATCCTTGCACCTTATCATGGAATTGTTTTGCATCTTTAACACCGATCTTCTTCAGCCCTCTCTTGTGAAGGAATTGCATGGTTTCATCCATGGTAAATCTCATGTCTTGATCCATAATGAAGCCTATCCGATCGCCGGTGCGAAGATGGGAGAATGCCGAGGGTGGTTCGCCTTTACTGATAAATATAAAATTCACACAGTGAGGGACACAATCAGATATCATGGATAGCCCCGCACTGATGACCTTATGGAGCATAGAATCAGGTGGTATGTCCTGATAATTATCAAATACAACAGCAAATTTCTTTTGCCTGTTTAATCTGCTGTAGAGCTCCTGAAAGAACAGCCTTGTAAATGCAGGAATATCTTTAAGATGTTCCGGGGTAAGGAGCGGGAAAGAGCGAGCATATCTTTTCGTTGATCTGT
>DAHXOM010000105.1 GCA_027364825.1 bacterium
GTCTATAAAACATACGCAGGTACCGGGGATGTCAAAGTCGGAAAGGAAAAGGTCCATGCCGAGGTTTCGCTCCTGACCGGTAAAAGGCCGCAATTCTCAAGCAGTGATTGTCTCGCCTGTCATGGCGTTAAGACGGACGGGATCCCTTATGTCGATAAGGATCATTTTAAGACATCGGTACATGCGGAACTGACCTGCACGGACTGCCACTCAGGAATAAAGTCCCTCCCGCATCCCGAGAAGGTGCCGCTGCCCAATTGCGGGGCATGCCATAGCGATGTAGAAAGCCAATACAAGAACAGCGTCCATGGCAAAGCGGTAGCAAGCGGCATAACTATGGCTGCGTACTGCTGGAGCTGCCACGGCAAGCACGATATACTTTCGGCAACCAATCCTTCTTCAACGGTTTATCCGCAGAACCTGCCTTCGACATGCGGCACCTGTCACAATAGTGAAGAGATGGCAAAACAATACAATATACCCGTGTCAAACCCGTATCAGCTGTATGAAAAGAGCATTCACGCTGCTGCTTTGAAGGATGGTCTGCCCGCAGCAACATGTTCCAACTGTCACGGTGTGCATGATATCCTGCCGCTGGATGTCACAACATCGACAATAGCAAAATCCAATGTCCCGAAGACCTGTTCACAATGTCATGCACAAGAATATGAGAATTATATCCAGTCTTCACACTGGAAGGCTTTTAAAAACGGCATAACCAATGCACCGGTATGTACGGACTGTCACGCTGAGCATGCCATACTTGCACAGAATAACCCCAGTTCGCCGATCTATCCGCTCAATATCCCCAAAACATGCACGGACTGTCACGGAAACATCAGTTTATCGGAGAACCTCGGCTTGCCTGCTGTTTCATTGTCATCGTATCTCAGCAGCTTCCACGGCATTATGATAAAGGGCGGCAGTGTCATAGCGGCTAATTGCGCTTCCTGTCACAGGGCGCACAAGGTCCTGGGGCCGACCAATCCCGAGTCATCGGTATATCCGGCCAATCTGTCCCATACGTGCGGTAAATGTCATCCTGGTATTTCGAAGGCGGATATAAAACATCTCAAGGAGATACATGGGCCAACCGGCATCGGCAGCAGGGTAATCAAGATTGTCAGGACAGCGTATATATGGCTTATCACGATAACCATACTCGGTATGATCGTCTTTGTGCTTGCAGATTTTGTCCGGAAAACCATTGACAGGGACAAAAAAGGGATAACAAAGCTTCCGGAGGAAGGTGATTATATAAGATTCAATAGAACGGAAATTGTCCTGCATACCGTGAATTTTATCAGCTTTATTCTCCTTGCCTATACGGGCTTTGCATACCATTGGCCCAATGAGTGGTGGAGTTCATGGATTACACACATCGACAATGGTCTGGTCAGGGCATGGATCCACAGGGTTTCGGGTGTTGTATTGCTCATTGTTTTCTTCGCCCAGATCGTCCTGATGGTTGCTACCAGGAGAGGCAAAGAGCAGTTTAAAGAGTTGTTACCAATCCTTGGCGATATTACGGGAACATTCCAGTTGTTCTTCTACAATATAGGGCAAACCGACAAAAAACCGGCCTTCGGCAGGTTTACACCTTTTGAAAAATTCGAATACTGGGCGCTGGCATGGGGCAACACGGTCATGGGGCTGACGGGACTGAGCCTGTGGTTCAAAACCGATATACTCAGATACATACCCTTATGGTGGCTGAACCTGTTCCTCCTGATCCATTTTTATGAGGCGCTTCTGGCCACACTTGCGATAATATTCTGGCACTTCTACTGGGTCATATTCAACCCGGTGCTGTACCCGTTGAACACATCGATGTTTACCGGCAAGCTTTCTCTGGAGCTGATGGAAGAGGAACATCCTCTTGAGCTTGCAAAGCACGAGTCCAAAAAGCAGACAGGAACAAGCAGCACGGAAGCAAACCAGTACAAATAAAAAATAACATTTTGTACGGGACAGGGTACCACCCTGTCCCATTTTCTTTATCAGCAAGCATACATCAAGAATTTGTTGTGATTTTTTATTATTATTCTTATACTCCATCCATATAAAATATTGGAGGAATGTATGGGACTTTTGGTTGTCGGTTCAGTTGCGTTCGATTCTGTTGAAACACCGTTCGGGAAAGCCAAAGATGTGCTCGGCGGATCAGCAACCTATTTTTCTACCGCAGCAAGCTATTTCACGGATGTAAGGCTTGTGGCTGTCGTAGGCAGGGATTTTCCGGAAAAGCACATTAATTTTTTGAAAAAGAAGAAGATTGACGTCCGGGGCCTTCAGAAGGCAAAGGGAAAGACCTTCCGGTGGAAGGGAAAGTATGATTTCGATCTGAATCAGGCACAAACGCTGGATACCCAGCTCAATGTGTTCGCGTCTTTCAATCCAAAGCTGCCGGAGGCATATAAAGATACCGGCTATGTTTTCCTTGCAAACATAGACCCGGTGCTTCAGCTCGAGGTGCTGCGTCAGGTAAAAAGACCAAAGCTCGTTGCATGCGACACCATGAATTTCTGGATAGAAAGGAAGTTGAAGGAGCTGAAAAAAACGCTGAAGTTCGTTGATATACTCACCATTAATGAGGCAGAGGCAAGGGAGCTGTCCAAGGAATCAAACCTTGTCAAGGCGGCACGGCGCATCATGTCGTACGGCCCGGAGATTATAATCATAAAGAGAGGGGAATACGGGGCACTGATGTTTTCCGATTCCAGTGTTTTCTCGGCACCTGCTTATCCTATCGAATCCGTGTTTGATCCAACCGGAGCGGGGGATAGTTTTGCGGGGGGATTCATGGGGTACCTTTCAAGCGTAGATAATATCACCGATGCCAACATACGGCAGGCGATCATCGTAGGTAGTGTCATGGCATCATTCGACGTGGAAGACTTCAGCCTGAACAGATTTAAAAAACTTACAACCGTGGAAATAGAAAACAGGTATGATGAGTTCAAGCAGCTCACCTATTTTGATGATCTATAGAAAGGTTACGGCAAGCTGACGGTATAAAATAAGGAGTAAGCGATGTCATTTACAGTACCATTTTTGATCGGTGTTTTTGCCGGCGCCTTCATTGTTATCATCATGAGCTGGCTGAGGAGGAAAGAGGCAAAAGAACTCGCGCAGGCTCTTGTCGAGCAGTCCCAGACAGAGAAGATCCAGGACCTGGAGGCTGTTATTCAGCGGCTGAAAGAATCTTTTGAATCACTCGCCTCGAATGCACTGTCGAACAGTACGACCGAACTGCTCAAACTCGCGGACCAGACCCTGAAGGGCAATCTGCAGTCCGGGGAAAAAGATCTTGAGGGCAAGAAGAAACTGATCGATCAAACCCTGGATGCGATAAACAAGGAAATGCAGAAAGTCCAGGAAACGATTGTGAGCCTGGAAAAAAATACAGGACAGAAGTTCGGTGAGCTTACTTCACAGTTGCGAAATGCCGCAGAGAACACCAAAAGTCTGCATGAAACGACTAGCCAGTTAAAGGCGGCACTGGCGAACACAAAGGTACGGGGGCAGTGGGGCGAGAGAATGGCTGAGGATGTGCTGCGCCTTGCGGGATTTATCGAGGGTGTGAACTACCAAAAGCAAAAGGCGATCGAGGCATCCGTCCGAAGGCCGGATTATACGTTCTTCCTGCCGCAGGGACTGAAGGTCAATATGGACGTTAAATTTCCCCTCAACAATTACCTCTCTTATCTGGAGGCGCAGAACGATCTGGAGAAGGAGAAGTACCGCGCGCAGTTTCTCAGGGACGTGAGATCCAGGATAAAAGAGGTAACAACGCGTGATTATATCGACCCGGCGTCACACACCGTGGACTATGTGCTCGTGTTTATACCGAACGAGCAGGTATACGGGTTTATCAACGAGTATGACAGGACGGTGCTTGATGAAGCGCTCAAAAACAGGGTTGTGCTGTGTTCACCGCTTACCCTGTATGCAATACTCGCGGTTATGAGACAGGCGATAGACAATTTCAGCCTTGAGCAGAGCGCTACAAAGATACTTTCCGTCATGGGTACCTTTAAAGACCAGTGGACGAAATTCGTCGAGTCCATGGAAAAGGTCGGCAAGAGGATAGACGATGCAAAGACCGAGTTTAACAATATGACCACCACGCGGCGCAATCAGCTCGAACGCCCGCTCAAACAGATAGAGGATCTGCGGTCTGCGAAAGGTATCACGATGGACTTGCTGCCGCCTGCAAATAACGGAACGGACAACGACAGGAACGACGATCATTAACCCTTAGAGGGAGCGCAGGATTGAGCGAACCCGAAGGGGCTTAAAATATTAAGCCCCTTCAACTGTTGCATTTTGGGGGTTAATCCGAAAGATGCAATTTAACAGAGCAGGGGAAGGAGGATATATGGAATATTCGAAAAAGGTTGTTTTAATAACCGGTGCATCATCAGGTATAGGCCGTGCTGTGGCAATTGCCCTGAGTCAATATAATAACTCGATAGTGATCACGGCCCGGCGCAATGACCTTCTTGAATCCGCTGCCGGAGAAATACGCGAAAACGGCAGTGAATGCATGCCGTACGCAGGGGATGCCCTTGATCCCGCTCATGCGGACCGCGTTGTTTCCGAGATGATTAATAAGTTCGGAAGGATAGACATAGCCATCCTGAACATCGGTCAGGGACCGCCTTCAAACACGCTCACAGCGCCCAGAGAGAAGATACTCCACTGCATGCGTACAAATTATGATACCATGATCAATTTCTATTACCCTCTCATGCAGCAGATGAAACAACAAAAAACGAGGTGCATGATTGCACATATGAATTCCCAGGCCACCTATTTCGGCATACCCATGCAGGGGGATTATACCGCTGCAAAGAGTGCAGCAAGAATTTTTCTGGAAACTGCACGCATGGAGTTAAAGCATTTCGGTTATAATCATATCGTGATCCAGACGATCCATCCTGGGTTTGTCGATACGGCGGCAAGCCGCGGAGATGGGATCCCAGCCCCCAATCAGATCAGCGAGGAAAAAACAGCGGAGTATGTACTGAAAGGTATAAAAAAAGAGATGCGGGAAAATATCTTTCCGCCCGGGATGAAATTTGCGACAAAGTTTGGTAAAATATCACCCTACTGGCTCCTGACAAAGGTGCTCCTCTCCCAGACCCCTGAAAAATATTAAATCCTCCCAGAAATTTTTATCAGAACAGCTTATCCATGATTTCATCCTGCCTCTCGGTAATCTTCCATTCCTGTAATAGTTCATTCATTTTACCGGAAGGCATACTTCTCTTGTCAATGCTTTGAATAAACCGTTTGTAAATGTCCGGTGTTATAGTAAGCTGTTTCACGAGTTTATCGGAGGTGTAATTCGTTTTTTCTATATGCTGCGGATCGAACATACATTTCTGGGACATGAGCGGGCAGGTTACGGTATCACGCCGCATACCGAACTCGAATAACATGCCGCATTTTGCGCAGTAATATTTCCCGACCTCCCGTTCTCCCAGGATATCGATAAAATCGAGGCCCAGCGCATGTTCTATGTTTAACACGGTCTTTAAATGTGCAAAGCTTCCCGTAAGTATGTCTTTTATCTTTTCCTTGTCCCAGATCTTCCCGGCATCCATCAGGACAAAGGTAATGGATTTCTCATTTATTCTTTGAGCGGTTTCACAGCCGGTTAAAAGGATAATGAAGCTTTTGACGGTCTGCAAAGGCTGCTGCCGGGAAATATCAAACTTCCATTCTTTGAGAAAATCCAGATAAATTTCAGCCAACCGTCTGCCGGTTTCGGGGTAATCGGCATTTATGATGGTGCTGAGAATCCTCTGGGGGATTTTTGGGTAAAATAAGCCGAACTTCTCAAGGGCTTCCGTGCTTTCAGGTGCAAGGTTTTCGACCGCAATAGGTGTATTGACGCACATGCCGGACATATACGGGCATTCCGGTTTATCAAGTACAAAGAACTTTTTACACGTTACACACCAGTAATGGTTCGATGCGGAAATACTCCCCTTGGGGAAAGAATCTATCTTACTCTTTATCATCTGCATTCTGTTCATTTGATTCATTTGGTCCATTTGATTCATTGCTTTGTACTCCATTTCGATATTGTTTTTTTAAATATAGCTACGGGATCCAGATAAGGCAAATGGACGGCTTCGGCTCGGAGAGGTTATCGATCATTAAGGCTGTCCCAACGTTTTTACCTACTGTACAATCTACCTTAACCTAAGAGGTATAACGCAGAAATTTAAGGGGGCTGTAAAGGGCCGGCTAAAGTACCTCGAGCATCTCACTATTTAAGTCTGACACCGGTTCTGTTCTTTTCAAAAGATTGCCCGAATCCAATCAACTCACGGGCAATATATAGAGGCCTTTCTTTTACTTCATTGTATATCCTCCCTATATATCCGCCGATGATCCCAATGGCAAAAAGCTGTACTCCACCAAAAAACAAGATGAGGGCAAGCAAAGAAGAGTGCCATGAAGCCGGGTTGGCATAAAATAGGGCATTTATGAAAAGAGACAACGCATAAATAAGCGTAGAAAAAATAGTCACCAGTCCAAAATACGTGGCAAACTGAAGGGGTATTTGACTGAAGGATGTTATTCCTCCCAGGGCAACATTCCAGAGCTCCCAATAACTCTGTTTTGGTTTCCCTGCATTCCTTTTATGCCGAGTGAAGAATATAGCGGTTTGCCGGTAGCCAATCCATTGGAACAATACCTGCATTAATCGGTTACCTTCCCTTAATTCCTTCAGGGATTCCACAGCAGGCCTGCTTATAAGGCGGAAATCCCCGGTATCCTTCGGAATTTTTGTATTGATAAGCCTATTGATGACCCTATAAAAAACAAACGAGATAGCGCGTTTGAACCATCCTTCGCCTTCCCTGAGTTTTCTTGTTGCATAAACAATGTCGTAACCTTCTCTCCATTTTTCAATAAGCTTCGGTATTATTTCCGGAGGGTCCTGAAGGTCGGCATCTATGGGAATCACAGCTTCTCCTGTAGAAAAATCAATACCCGCGGTCAAAGCCGCCTGTTTGCCAAAATTT
>DAHXOM010000106.1 GCA_027364825.1 bacterium
CTGACGAGACTAAAGATGAAGTAGATAAAGAGCTGAGAGATGAAGAAACAGCTGTATTAAAGGATACGACAGTCGATCTGGAATCTCTGCGACCTCAGGTATCAGACCCTGAAGCCTTTGATAAATTAATCCAGGCAGTGAATACAGCCACGCAACGAAACGAAAGCATTGCGCAGATAAGTCAACGCATTAAAGATTTAGGTGAAGGGGTCGTTAAGGTGGCAAAAGAGGCTGCAGTTCTGATTAAGTAAATAAACCTTATTCTGTAAAAATCATATCCCAAATGAAAAACGGCTTTCATAAATCGATTTTAAGGCCCCTATATTACCCGGATACATATTCTTCTTGCAACAAAAGCGGGATTCTTTGCGGGCAGGGTAGCGCCGTGGACGGGATAGGGGTGTTTGAATGTAGGTTTAACAGACAATCTCATGATTATCCTATTCAAGGAGCTCTCCTGGGTGACAACATATAATAGTTTACATAACATTTCTTATGGGAAGTTAGATATTGGGTTATTTTTCAACCAATTACCATGATATTTTGAATATCTACCTATAATATCCGATCCGTCCGGACAAACCAGCTTTCCATAAATCGTTTTTAAGGGGCGTGCTCGAGATCGTAGCTGGGGTAAGTAGCTTCTCTGTTTCCCTCTGATCTAACTTGCTAAAATATCATCTATTGCTTTGCGCGTGACATTGTAACGTTCAATCGAAGACTGGCTTAGCTTCAGGACCGATCGAGGAGAAATCAATGCTTGAATCACTACTGCGAGTAACGGGACAATACTCGGTAAATCCTTCAAGATAGGAGTAAGCCTTTCGTGGCTGTCTTTGAAGACATTCTGATGAAACAAGAGTTCAATAATCTTACGTACTACTGCTTTGCGTGTTCCAACGTAGGCTCCTGTTCCAAGAATAATGGCAAGCGATCCGTGAGTATATACTCCGATATTACCCGGCGGTGCCTCAACTGGATGTTCGCCAAGCGAAAGAGCCAGCTGTAAACCCGGCAGATCTACGCCACTGGCAGCGGCGTTCGCTGGTTCCACCGTCCGAGGATTGCATTCAAGATAGAGCCGATTACTGCCTTGAAACAGGTAGTCAAAGGTGATGCCCCCGTGCCAGTTAAGATATTTACCTACTTTCGCAACATCCTCTCGGGCGAACGGATGATTGACACTCATGCGACCTGCTGCGCTCGGACCGATCCCAACGGCGGTTTGTATGCTTGAATGACAAGCAACCAGACGTCCATGATCGAAAAGAGCCTGTACTTGGGCATAGTCGCCCGTTGCCACTGACTGGAGCATGAGAGGTTGTCCGCCCGAGATCTGATGAAGAGACTGGAAAGCCGATTGAGCATCATTTGCGGTCTTAACAAAACGGACACCTGATCCGGCCGTGCTATATGGCGCCTTAAGATAAAACGGCGGTTGTTGTTCGGCAAGTGATTTAACCGAATCGATAATGATCCACTTTGGCTGAGGCAGTCCGATATCGTCAAGCAAACGGGCAAACTCCATTTTGCTTTGGACACGCGAGAATGATTCTGGAGAGGATAGCGCAATTGCCACGTTGCGCTGAAGTCTAGACCGAGCAACCGCGAACAACCATGCCTGTTCGTGAGTTGGCAAGAGAACATCAAAGGATCCATTGGTAAAAACACGATTGACGGTCTCGAAATAACCATCGGGATCCGCGTTTGAGGGTGGGCAAAGATGAACTTTTCTGGTCCAGCGGCTGAAGCGACAAATGCAATTAGGGCTAGGATCAAGGACCTCGATCCAATGTCCAGATGATCCGAGCACACTCAGAAATTCCCGTGCGGTAAGGCTTGAACCCTCAGAAAAAAGGACTTTCATTTCAATAGCGCTCCTTAATGGCGCAAATATTATAGCACAGAGGCGAAGAAGAATCCAACCACCATTAGACTGTAATTTGCTATCGAAATAAGAATCATAAATCTCCTCGTTCCAGAACTACCCTTTGGATATGTGCCCGATATGAGATGGGGGAGATATACCAAAAGTAGGATGACGTAGACGCAGACACACCGCTCTTCCCCACTTAGATAGAAAGGAATGGTAAAGTAACGCCTTCTATTCCCCTGATGAAAACCGGGAACTGCCCCCCCTATTGTTTATCAGCAGGCTCTACCATGTAAACTGATTAATGCCTCGTCTTAGCTCAGGTGTTTGCTCACGAGCTTGGTCATTATTTCTTCTTCTCAATACCGATAAAACTGTTCACGAGCTCAACAATCTTATGTTTTAACTCAGGGTTGTTTATTCCTGTCATAATTCCCAGTATACGCCATTCCGGTGTCCCAGGCTTGATTATGTGACTATGGAAAACTATGCCATCTTTATGGGACGTCGTGGATGGACCATGTATTAGCCAGTCTATCGTTACATTACCTATCTCTGCAAGCTTGGCGAGTACATCCAAGGGTGGGGTCACAGCGTCAGTTTCATAAACGCTTATTGCATCCTGAGACTTTTTTAACAGCTTACCGAAGCCGGTCTGGGTCATATTACCCCTGATAAGCCTTATCCTCTGGCCTATGGTGAGCTTTGCAGGGTCGGCCTGCTTTAACCGTTCTAATGCATCCTTTTTTTCTCTCATATATCTACCTCTTGTTAATTTATGGTTGGTCTACCATACAATAGAGTCATTCTCAAATCTTCACACTCCTTTCGCTTTTGCGTCTGGCCGGCAGATATGTGTTTCCTTGGTAGATTTAGTGCAGCACATTCGTATCGAGGAGCTCCTGCAGGGTAATACCATTCGTACACAATCTCGAGATCATTTCTATTTATGATCCTCGAGGATCCCTGGGAACGTCGCCGCCGATGGGCGGGAGTTTCTGCATTAAGGTGACGTACACCGGCAGCCTGACATCGAGGACCTGGGGACGTTCACAGACTTGGTCCGGGAACCTTATGCATCTGTGAGGACGGCCACTGGGTAAAATTAGGTGTTTTAGAGGGAGTTGGCTGCCATTTCTTGAGGTCTTTTTAACTTATGCCTGTTATGTAACTTATACAACAAAGGGCAAATAGGGGGTTACGCCTATCCATAATTTCCCACCAGCATTTTTAATACTATATAAAATCGTTGACATTTAAAAGATACCAGTCCAAATGTACTTTGTATATGTCAGTCATAAATTACCTCTAAGTAGTTTAATGGATAAAATTC
>DAHXOM010000021.1 GCA_027364825.1 bacterium
TGCTTCAAAAGATGCATGGGAGAGGACACTCAATTTCTTTAAAAAACACCTTGGTGATTGATGGAAAAAAAAGAAGAAAGCGGTATAATAGACGATTGCTTCCTGATCTGGGTAAAGATTATGGAAGATAGTGTAAAAAAAGTACCGGCAGACGATCCAAAACTTCAGGATTCGCCAGATACCATAGAATCTTGAACCAGGGCGTCTTCGATAGGGGGCGTTACGGTTCGTGAAATGTTGTCGTACTCGATGTCAAGAGCTTCGGAATTCTTACCCTGTCATATCTAACGCAAGAATATGAAACTTATCAGCCGTTTGTACCTGTTATAAAAAGGAAACGAAGTCACGGGATTTACAATTAAACCTTTCGGGCACTGATCTGTAAGTGATTTGTAAGTCGCTGTATGGTATAAGAATGCTATTATAAGCATACTGTATTTATAAATCTAAAATCAGGGATTTATGAAGGGAGTATATGATCAGGATACTGGTTATTGAGGATGATCCTAAAAATGCAAGACTCATAAAGGATATACTCGAATCACGCACCTGTGTTGTAATAGAAGCGGGTAACGGGTTGTCTGCTATGAGGATTATCAATGACCATATACCCGATTTGATATTTATTGATATGCTGTTGCCGGGCATAGACGGCATTACCCTTGCAAAACTTATAAAAACAAGTTCCAGGACCAATTCTATTCCGATAATAGCCCTCACAGAGGCTTCCATGGAAGGGGACGGCCAGCGGTTTATTCAGGCAGGTTGCGATGCTTGTATCAGCAAACCGTTCCATATAAAAGATCTGATCGGCGTTATAAAGAAGCATCTTAAAGGAGTAGAGCAGGAAGACCTGGGATATTCCCAATGAATTAATGCCAGGAGGTAGATAACAGTTCATAGAGAAACCCGTCAGCTGTTTCCTTTTTATCGCCCCCATGGTATGATTGTTTTGATGATAAGAGCCTTAAATTTTGAACAAATAGACTCTCGATGGATGTTCCGGAGATGACTCATGTATACCGTACAATCATTTATCGAACATCACCGCATAGAAAACAGGTGTAAGGAAATCGTAGGGGAATTAAACCTGAAGAGCAATTATAACCTTATCTATGTCGAAGAAGGGAGTAAGAGGTTTGCAGACTCCCTTGTTTCAAAAATAGACCATGCGCCAACGCTTATTCCACTCAGGATCAGCACCTATACCGGTTCATCATCAACGTATAAAGCCAGATTAAACAATACCGATCTTGAGAAGCTGAAGAAAGTTAATTACGCTCAACCGACACTTCTTGTCGACGACATCTGTGATTCCGGCCGCACCCTTTCTTATGTTCAATCGCTTTTACCGGCAGGTATCGTTACCATTGTTCTCCTGGACAAACCCGATAACCATATATGCCGGGTCAGAATAGACCATGCAGGCTTCGAAGTCCCGGGTAATCTGTTCTTTGTCGGGTATGGTATGGATTATAACGGCAGATTCAGGGACCTGGATTATATCGGTGTAATGAGGCAAAAGAGCGTTTTGAAAAAAAATGAGACGATAGATGTATTCCATTGACTTCATGGATAGGAGCAGTAAAATTCTTCGTAAAGAAAGGAGGCTATATGCCCAAAGTAAAAGGTGTAGCGGTAATCGGACTGATCAAATTCATAAAAAAGAATTACAAAGATACCCTGAGCCAGGTTATTGATACCTTACCTGCGGAATCTGCAAAGTTCATGCAGGAACATATCCTGGTGACAGAATGGTACCCTTACAAGCTTTATACCGATCTGTTACGGACCCTTGACAAAGTCATCGGCAAAGGTGATCTGGCCGCCTGCATTGAGCAGGGCAGGCTTTCTGCAACACACGACCTTGCAACAATATTCAAGGTCTTTTTGAATTTTAGCAGCATTCAGAGTATGTTATCAAGGGTCATGGTGGCATGGGATAGTTATTACGATACAGGGAAAATAGAGATCGTTTCATTAACAGAGAAAGAGGCTACGTATTTTATAAAAGATTTCCCCGACATAGATATGGCACATATTAAAAACGTACAGGGGTGGGTAGAACAGTTCTTTTTGATTGCGCTTAAAGTGAAGGGAGTAAGATCAGAGATAGTAAAATGCCAGTCAGATGGAGACACATTAACAGAGATACGTTTTAAGTTTAATGCATAAATATTAATGTAAAAGGAGGATTAATCCATGATAGCACACGGTCCGAAGGTTACGGTGCTCGGAGCGTGTGGTGCAGTTGGAAGCGTTGCGGTCAAAACACTCGTGAAGCACCCTGAGTTCTCTGAGGTGGTAATCGCGGATTATAACCTG
>DAHXOM010000108.1 GCA_027364825.1 bacterium
TTGACCGCCATTGTGAAGGAGGAGAGATGAACATACACCCGACCGCTATCATATCCCCGTCTGCAAAGCTTGGAGATGTTGAAATAGGTCCCTATACGGTTATCGGCCCGGATGTTCAAATAGATGATGGAACAGTCGTAGGTCCGTCTGCTGTGATCGAGGGACACACGACGATAGGAAAGAACAATAAAATATTTCAGTTCGTCTCCCTGGGGTCTCCACCGCAGGACCTTAAATATAAAAATGAACCTACCCGCCTTGTAATCGGGGACAATAATATTATTCGGGAACATGTAGTCATAAATCCCGGTACACCTACCGGAAGGACGATAACAACGATAGGCAATAAAAATCTCTTCATGATAGGCTCGCACGTCGCGCATGATTGTATCGTCGGAGATGAGACCGTGTTTGCAAACAGTGCGACCCTTGCAGGCCATGTTACGGTCGAGAGTATGGCGATCCTGGGAGGTCTTATAGCAGTCCATCAGTTCGCGAGGATAGGCAGGCTCGCCATGGTTGGAGGAGGCGCAATGGCAACAATGGATGTCCCTCCTTTTGCCGTTGCAAGCGGCGACAGGGCAAAGCTGTACGGCATAAACATAATCGGTCTGAGGCGCAGGGGATTTACGAAGGAAAAGATACTGCTTATAGAAAAGGCCTACCGTCTGCTCTTCAGAAGCAACTACAGCCTCGCTGATGCAATAAAAAAAGTTGAGGATGAGATCCAGCCGGATCCGGACGTCCGGTACCTGATAGAATTCATTCAGACATCAAAACGGGGTGTTTGCAGGTACAGGATATGAAGGTTCGGATAGGCGTTGTTGGTGCAGGCTACCTCGGTACTTTTCACTGTGACAAGTACACGCACCTTGAAGATGCTGAACTGGTAGCGATAGCCGATAATGATGAGGAAAAAAGGAAAAAAGCATACGACAGGTTTAAGGTCGACACCTATGCGGATTTTAAAAAATTGTACGGCCGCGTCGATGCCGTCAGTATTGTTGTACCGACAATCAGCCATTATGAAGTAGCCGGTTTTTTTCTGAAACACGGTATCCCCGTACTGCTTGAAAAACCTATTACCGATACCGTACTGCATGCAAAAAAACTGGTAGCGATTGCAGAAAAAAACAATACGGCCTTTCAGATCGGCCACCTCGAACGCTTTAACAGCGCCATAAGGACGGTCAAAAGCATGATCCATAAGCCCGTGTTTATAGAGGTACACAGGTTAAGCCCTTTTACGGTCAGGGGGACCGATGTGGATGTTGTCAGGGATCTTATGATCCACGACCTTGATATTATCCTGTCACTGATCCAGTCGGATATCGTATCCATCGATGCTGTCGGCGTTCCTGTATTGACCGATAAGATCGATATTGCAAACGCGAGGCTGAAATTTAAAAACGGCTGCGTTGCGAACGTCACCGCAAGCAGGGTGTCTACGGAAAAGATGCGGAAGATAAGACTGTTTCAGAGCGATGCATATTTCTCCATAGATTATGGCGCATCGAAGGTGAATATCGTAAGGATACACGACGGGCCAAATCCCGAGCTGGATGCACAGCAACTCGAGATATCGAAAGAAGACAGCCTGCTTGAGGAAATAAAAAGCTTTATTCATGCCGTAAAGACAAAGGGGGAACCCGTGGTCAAAGGCAGGGACGGCCTGCTGGCACTCGAAATCGCATTCAAGATTCTCACGAAGATAGAAAGAAATCTTAACATTATCGGTTATGAAGAAAATATTAATCATAGCAGGTGAGCCGTCTGCGGATCTCCACGGTGCAAACCTTGTCAAGGCCATACGCGCAGCCATGGCTAAAGATAAATCCCCGGCCCATCCTTCGGACGGGTACACCGCCCCCTTTACCAAAGGGGGGATAGAAGGGATTACTCAAGATGACGCAGGGAGGAGTTCCGAAGGGGAGGCGAACCGTACACAGCCAATCAATGATGTTGTCAGAACTCATTCATCCGATGACATTGAATTTACGGGTATCGGCGGCAGTCTTATGAAGCAGGCAGGTGTGAACATCATCTATGACGCGGATAAGATCGCGGTTGTGGGAATATCGGAGGTAATCAAGCATCTCGGCATGATCAAGCAGGCGTTTAAAACGGTAGAGACATTTGCCCATGAAGAGCACATAGACCTCGCAATACTGATTGATTTCCCGGATTTCAATCTCAGGCTTGCAAAGAAGCTCTATACTATGAATATACCCCTTGTTTATTATATCTCTCCGCAGGTCTGGGCATGGAGAAAAGGCAGGATAAAAAAAATAGCACGGTATTTTAAACAGGTGCTTGTTATTTTCAGTTTTGAGGAATCAATATACAGGGAGGCGGGTATCAAGGTACGGTTTGTGGGCCATCCGCTGGTAAAAACGGTAAAGATGACCGGGACGAAAGAAACCCTTATCAAGAAGTACGGTCTCCCCGACAAGACCAGGGTTATCGCCATGCTGCCCGGAAGCAGGACGGCGGAGGTAAAAAGACATCTGCCGATAATGCTTGAGGCTGCATCGATCATCAATAAATCTTATCAGGATCTGTCGTTCGTTATACCGGTCCTGTCGTCACAGGCTGCAATGTGCGCTCAGATCGCCGGTACGTTCAAAGTATCGGTAAAGATAATCGTCGACGATACCTACAATGCCGTCGGTATGTCCGAGTTTGCCGTAGTAACATCGGGGACAGCGACACTGGAGACCGCACTGCTCGGCATACCCATGGTGATCGTGTACAAAGTTTCGTTTTTGTCACACATGGTGGCAAAGGTCATGCTTTCCATTGACCGTATCGGTATCGTCAACATAGCTACCGGGGAGGATATCGTGCCGGAACTTGTCCAGACCGGCCTGAAGCCTGAAACACTTGCAAATATAATGGATATGTATCTTAAAGATAAAGGGGCTTACAGCAGAATGAAAGAGGGCTATGTAAAACTAAGGAATATTCTCAGTGACAGGGATGCTTCGGAGAGTGCAGCTTACGAGGTTATCAATCTGTTGGAATCCGCCGTATGAATAAGAAAATTGTAACGAGATTACTTGGATATTTAAGGCCGTACATCGGAAGGTTCGTTATTGCCATGGTCCTCATGATTATCCTGTCCCTTATGACGGGCGCGCTTGCATACCTTGCGGGGCCGCTCATAAAATTTGTAATAAATCCCGCGGAAACAACCCTGCACATTGCAGGTCCTTTTCTTTTCCTCGCGAAGATTCCCAAAAAAGAACTGTTCTATTACCTGCCCGTAACCCTGATCGTTGTGGCGCTCCTGAAAGGGCTTTCCTTCTATGGTCAGGCTTATTTTATGGGGAATATCGGGCAGAGAGTGATCATGGACATGCGCAACAGGCTGTTTGAGCATATCCAGTACCTGCCCATGGATTACTTCTCGAGGGTAAATACCGGTACGCTTGTATCAAGGATTATGAACGATGTGGGGCTCGTTCAGGGGGCCGTTACGAGTGCTGTGGCAGGAAGTCTCAGAGACAGCTTTTCAATCATCGTCCTGATAGGACTTGCGCTTTATCTGGATTGGAAGCTTGCAGTCCTCACGTTTCTCGTTTACCCGATTGCAGGGTATGCAGTGGTATTGGTCGGCAGAAAGCTGCGCAAGGTCAGTGTACAGGGTCAGAACGCTGCGGCAAGCCTGAACAACAAATTGTTTGAATCCATCTCGAGCATGAATATCGTCAAGGCATTTAACCGCGAGGAACATGAGATAAGCAGGTTTAAAAGGTTTACCTCAAACCTTTATTCCGCACTGATGCGGGGCATAAAGGTAAATGCCCTGTTCGTACCATCCATGGAATTCCTCATGGTTATCGGGTTTGTCGGTGCTTTCTGGTATGGAGGCATGCGTATCATGAACGGTACCCTCACCCCGGAGGGGTTCTTCTCATTCTTTGCAGCAATAGGATTGCTGTACCAGCCCGTGAAAAACCTCAGTAATATCAACAGCGTAATCCAGGACGGACTTGCTGCATCGACGCGTGTTTTTGACGTTATGGATGAACCTTCGGAAACGCTCAGACAGGGCGCGAAGACACTCGGCGAAATAAAGCATCAGATATCCTTTAACAACATCGGTTTCCGGTATGCTGAACAAGAGGTCCTGAAGAATGTAACCATCAGGGTAAAAAAAGGAGAGATACTCGCAATCGTCGGAGACAGCGGTGCGGGTAAAAGCACGTTTGTAAGTCTGCTCACAAGATTTTATGATGCAACATCGGGTTCTATCAGGATAGATGATACCGATATAAAGGACATCACGCTGAAATCATTGAGGGACGCAATCGGTATGGTGACCCAGGAGACCATTCTGTTCGATGATACGGTTTACAACAATATTCTTTACGGCAAGAAGGATGCTACCCTGGATGAGGTCGTAGGCGCTGCAAAGTCTGCTTACGCGCATAACTTTATCGTTAATTTACCGGACGGGTATAATACAAACCTCGGAGAGAGGGGCGCAAAATTATCAGGCGGAGAGAGGCAGACGATCGCAATCGCAAGGGCTGTACTGAAAAATCCTTCCATTCTCATACTGGATGAAGCCACTTCAAACCTTGATGCGAGATCGGAAAACGAGGTGCAGAAGGCGCTTGATAACCTCATGAAAGGTAAAACAACATTCCTGATAGCCCACCGGCTGTATACGGCAGAGAGGGCCGACAGGATAGCCGTCCTGGTAAAAGGTCAGCTCGTGGAAGAGGGGCCGCACGATGTGCTTATGAAAAACGCAGGCTATTACAATAAACTTTATACGCTCCAGCATACGCTCTTCGCAAAAGAAACGTCTGCTCATGATGAAAAAAATCCTTGATGCCGTTGTTCCCGCTGTTGCCAGCTGGTTGATATGGGTATTGACCTATCTTTTATCCTCAACAATACGATGGACATTTATAGGTAAGGAAAATTTTGACATTATCATGTCAAATACAGGGGCTGTTGCGGTATTCTGGCATGGGGAGATGTTGATGCTTCCGTATACCCACCGGCATAAAAAGGTGGCGATCATTATCAGCAAGAGCAAGGACGGCGATATAGCAACAGCAGTGATCAACCGCTTTGGGTTCGATGCTGTCCGGGGGTCGAGTTCACGCGGGGCTGAATCAGCCATACTTGCAACCATGGAACTTCTGAAAAATAAGTATACGATAGGCCTGGCGGGTGACGGACCCAAGGGACCATACCATGTCATGAAGCCAGGACCGATATGGTTTGCACAGAAGATGAACATGCCTCTTATTCCGGTTACCGCACGGTTCAAGCACTATGTCCAACTAAAGTCCTGGGATAGATTTTTGATACCCATGCCCTTCACAAAAGCGGTTGCGATCTATGGTGAACCCCTGTCGATGCAGGGGCTCCAGAGGAGAGAGGGCATGCACCTTGTTCAACAACGCATGGAGCAGCAAGAAGCAGTCGCGGAAAAGATGTTTACCCGAAACATGCGATAAGGGTAATTTGTTCACGAGAATATCTGTAACCGAAAGTAACTTTGTCCTTTCCGAAAGTTACTTCACGTTACAGGGCAAGTATCTGCAAAAAAAATCTGCGTTAGCAACTCATTAAAAAATAAGCACTCGGTAGTTTTTCGTATCTGGCATTTATCATGCTCTTATCCTGATAGGACTGAGGGGATCATTGTTTGTATCAAAATATTTCTAAAAGGAGGTAGTTTATGTCAGAAGAAAAACAGGCGGTTTTAACCGCAATTCAGGACACAACAGGGAATCCGGCACCATTGGGCTTATTAGGTTTTGGCATGACAACAGTACTTTTGAATCTTGCAAATGCAGGGATAATTTCTCTGGGAAGCATGATCATGGCAATGGGTATTTTTTACGGGGGCATTGCGCAGGTCATTGCCGGTATTGAAGAATGGAAGAAAAAGAATACCTTCGGTGCCACAGCATTCACATCGTATGGATCTTTCTGGCTGACCCTGGTTGCACTTATTTTCTTTGGGAAATGGGGCTGGATCGGAGGACAGGATACCGGCGGTATGGTTGCTTATTTGATCCTATGGGGTATTTTTACGCTGGTCATGTACATCGGGACATTGAAACTGAACAAAGCACTTCAATTTGTGTTCTTCACCTTGTTCGTTTTGTTTTTCTTGCTTGCGGCAGGTGATGCGACCGGCAGTAAGGTGATCCATACGATAGCGGGATATGAGGGGATCATTTGCGGTCTGTCAGCAATCTATACCGGCCTTGCCCAGGTTTTAAATGAAGTTTACGGCAAGATAGTATGGCCGGTCGGTCCGGTTAAATAATCACAGCTTAAATCAGACAACAAAACAGACAAACATAAATTCCTCATGAAGCAGAAGAAACATACAAAAAAAGACAAAAAGCCGGCATACAAAAAAACATCCCAAAAGGAGGAAAATAAAACTATGGCAAACGAAATCAAGCAGAACGGAAAGGGGTTTAGCGAGGCAGAGATTGCCGTCCACTGGAAGGAGGAAGAACTTATCTATCCGCCGTCAACGTTCGTTGCCCAGGCGAACATGGCGGATCCGAAAGTATACGAACGTTTCAGCGAAAAAAAATTTCCCGAATGTTTTAAAGAATACGCAGACATGCTCACCTGGGACCGCTACTGGCACACAACCCTTGATACAAGCAACCCTCCATTCTGGAAATGGTTTGTGGGCGGCAAATTGAATGCAAGCTATAACTGCGTCGACCGGCATCTTCAGCAGTATAAAAACAAGGCCGCACTTATCTGGGTACCGGAGCCGGAAGAGGAATCGGATGCAGTCATTACCTATCAGGAGCTTTTTGTAAGGATAAACGAATTTGCCGCATTGCTGAGAGATTTTGCAGGTCTCAAAACCGGAGACAGGGTAACATTCCATATGCCCATGGTGCCGGAGCTGCCGGTATCGATGCTTGCAAGTGCACGGCTCGGTATCATCCATTCCGAAGTATACGGCGGATTCAGCGGACAGGCATGCGGGGACAGGATCCAGGATTCGCAAAGCACGGTTCTTGTGACAATAGACGGCTACTATCGATCCGGAACACTTATCGATCACAAAGCCAATGCCGACATAGCGGTGAAAAGGGCAGAGGAACTCGGGCAGAAGATTGACAAGGTTCTCGTATGGAGAAGGCACAAAGGACAATACGCATCGAAGTCTCCCATGGTAAAAGGCAGGGATTTCTTTGTCGACGATCTCTTGAAAGAGTTCAAGGGTGCAAGGGTCGAACCGATATCCATGCCTGCGGAAGCGCCGCTGTTTATCATGTATACAAGCGGCACAACCGGCAAGCCCAAGGGTGCCCAGCACAGTACCGGAGGGTATCTCTCGTACGTAGCGGGAACGTCTAAGTATATACAGGACATTCATCCGGAAGCCGTGTACTTGTGTATGGCTGATATAGGATGGATTACCGGACATTCGTATATTGTTTACGGGCCTCTTGCCCTTGCGGCAACAAGCGTCATGTACGAAGGCGTCCCGACGTTTCCTGATGCGGGACGGCCGTGGAGGATCGCCGAGCGCCTCAACGTCAACATTTTTCATACAGCACCGACATCCATACGTATGTTACGGAAGGCAGGCCCGAATGAGCCGGCGAAGTACAATTATCATTTCAAGCATATGACAACCGTTGGAGAGCCTATAGAGCCTGATGTCTGGAGATGGTACTACTACGAGGTGGGAAAGAAGGAGGCCGCTATTGTCGACACATGGTGGCAGACGGAGAACGGCGGTTTTTTATGCAGTACGATCCCGGCAATAAAACCCATGAAACCCGGCAGCGCAGGACCCGGTATGCCCGGCATATACCCTGTTATCTACGATGAAAACGGTAAAGAGATTGAAAGGGGATCCGGCAGGGCAGGGAACATTTGTATCCGAAACCCATGGCCCGGTATTTTCCAGACAATATGGGGCGACCCCGACCGGTTTGTAAAAACCTATTATGAGAAGTACTGCAAGAATAAAAACAGCAAGGATTGGAGGGACTGGCCGTACTTTGCCGGTGATGGGGCCATGGAGGCTGAAGACGGATATTTCAGAATACTCGGCAGGATTGATGATGTGATCAACGTCGCCGGCCACCGCCTTGGAACCAAGGAATTGGAATCAGCCTGTTTGACCGTTCCCGAGGTTGCGGAGGCAGCGGTTGTCCCGGTGGTGGATGAGGTAAAAGGAAGGGTGCCTGTTGTTTATATAGCGTTAAAGCCGGGTTACGAAAATGAGGGAGAAAAGATAGCACAAAAAATAGTTGCAACCATTGAGAGTGTGATCGGCAAGATTGCACGGCCTAAAAATATATACATCGTGCCGGACATGCCGAAGACACGTTCGGGTAAGATTATGCGCCGGGTGCTTTCAGCCATTTCGAACCGGTTTAACGTCGGTGATGTTACCACGCTTGCCAATGCAGATGTCGTTGAAAAGATCCGGGTGCTTGTTCAGGGCAAGGACAAGGTAATCGTGGAAAAAGCGCCGGAAGACCTTGAGCATTTTGGGGAAGAAAAATAATAAAGGAGGATATATGAAACATAGTTTATGGTTTTTAACGTTTGTTGTTTCCCTGTTTGCGATGTTGATCTGCGTACGCAGTTCATACGCTGTAACGGTTACAGAAAGCAAAGACGCATCAACTACCGTAAAGTTCCTCTTACAGGTACAGGCTCAGGCAGAACAGAATGCAACGTATACCGGGCAAGGCTGGGCAGGGGATTTCTTTGTCAGGCGGGCAAGGATTCTTCTTTTTGGTAATGTAACGCCGTTTGTGAATTATTTTGTTGAGACCGATGAACCGGACTATGGCAAAAGGGGCAACAATACCCCCAGTTTCTTTATTCAGGACGCATACATCACTTTGCACCTCTACAAAAACGAAGTAAAACTTGACACCGGAATGCTGCTGCTCCCGTTTTCCCATAACGGCAGGCAGGCAGCAAGTTCACTGCTCCCGGTTGATTATGATATATCCTCGGTGTTCGGCCGGTATCCGGTAAACGGAAGTGTTGTGGGAAGGGTTTTCGGCGCCGAGCTGAGCGGTTTCGTGATTGACGGCCACCTTAATTACATATTCCTCTTATCTAACGGCGTAAATGCTCAGGCCTCCAAGATAACAAGCACCGCAGTTTTGAACCCAAGCGACACGAAGAGGTTTACCGGAAGACTGCAGTACAATGTGTTTGACACGGACGATGTACTTGGATTTTTCTATGCAGGCACGTACCTGGGCGCAAAGAGGATACTTTCAGTCGGTGCGAGTTATGACGAAGAACCGAATTCAATATCCGACGACCCTGCGAATGTCAATTTCACAAAGGTCGGCAATTACAGCGCATACGACGTTGACGTGTTCCTCGATTATCCTATAGCCTATCCGTCCATAGACAGCGGAGTGCTTACGGTTCAGGCCGCATATCTCAGATATAATTATGATAACCTTAACTATGACGATGGGACCGCATTCTATGCAGAAGCGGGTTATCTGTTCCCCTGGGTTGTAGGATGGGGAAGGCTTGAACCTGTTATTAAGATTGACAATTTTGCAAGCTCGCAGACACCTGCCGGCGGAACCTATCTTAATTTTACGCGGTACCATTTTGGCGTGAATTACTGGCTCAAAGAGCACCAGGCAAATATAAAGGCAGAGTATCTGGTTGACAGTGAAAACGGCAAGATCGCCGGTGTTAATGCGCAGAGCCAGGATATAGCTACGGTCCAATTCCAAATACTCTTTTAAAGACAAAAAAGGTGCATTCTGT
>DAHXOM010000114.1 GCA_027364825.1 bacterium
TTCTATATCTTCCTTACCTGTTTTCTTTCTTTTGTAAATAATATTTTTCAGGAATAGAGCCGGGATTATGCCCGCGAGTACAAGAGATCCTGTAAGGAAAAATGCATCATCAAATGCGTTTACCGTAGCCCACTGATGGAGGTACCCCATGAAGCTGGCCTGAGCCGCTATACCGGCATTATAAACACTTGCGCCCTTGCTTAAGGCAAAACCGGAAATTTGCTGAAACATCGTCTGTGTAACGGGTGAGGATGGAACAAAATGTCCTGCATACGTAGCCATATGAAAGTCTGTTCTTGAATCAAGGACTGTACCGAGCGCAGCTATGCCAAAGGTACCCCCCGTTTGCATGATGACGTTCAGCATGCCGGAGCCGAGGTTGATGTCCTCGGGCTCCAGGGAGTTGATCGCTGCACTGGTAACGGGTGCCATGATAAAACTGATGCCGAATCCGCGCATCATCAATCCGATTTCGATGAACGGTATACTCGATACCAGCGAAAGAGAAGTGAAATAATAGAGAGAATATGCAGTAAGAAGTATGCCGAACATAAGGGGCATCTTCGGTCCCACCTTGTCAACCAGCTTTCCTGCCAGAGGCATACCTAAGGTAACCATGATGGCCTGGGGTATCATAAATATACCGGTCATGGTTGCAGAGTAACCCAGAAGGTTCTGGAAGTATAAAGGCATGAGAAAAACAGTGCCAAACAGTGCAATGGATCTCATGATCCCCAGTATATTGAGGAGAACAAAGTTATAATTTTTGAATATCGAGAGAGCTATGATAGGTTTTTTGACAACGGTCTCGGCAATGATGAACAAAAAGAAAGAGAAATAAGACGTTCCGAATAGATTGAGTATGTAACCCGATGTCCATCCTTTTTCTTCACCCTTGGTGAGGGCCACCAACAGCGTGCCGAGGAACAAACCGAAGGTGATGAACCCAATAAAGTCAAAGCTCTTTAAAACGCTCATATCGCCCTTGGCAGGTTTTAAAATGCTTAAGCCCCAGAAAAATGCGATCACACCTATGGGAATATTGATATAAAACAGTGCATGCCAGCTTACATGATCGAGCAGGTAACCGCCGAGTGTCGGACCTATCGCAGGTGCGACGGTAATACCGGCCCCCCATATACCGAGTGCAAGTCCCCGCTCTTCCCTGGGAAAGACCTCGGAGATCATGGTCATGCCCGTGGGTATAATATCACCGGCACCTATTGCCTGAACCAGCCTGAATACGATAAGTGAATCAAGGCTCCATGACAGACTGCAGAGGAAAGAGCCGGCAACAAAAACCGCAAGCTCCAGCAGGAATGCAACCTTAAGACCGACCAAATTCCTCAGCCATACTGCCAGCGGCATCAGGATGGCGAAAGCGAGCATGTATGCCGTTACAATCCATTCGACTTCTTCGGTGTTTGCTCCGAATGCGACCATGAAGTGGGGCAGGGCAACGTTGATAATCGAATTATCCAGCACCCCCATAAAGCTGCCGATAAGGACGATCGCAAGAACCCACCATTTGTAGGACGAAGTAGCGCCGTTATTATCTGTAGTGCCGTTAGTATCTTCGGGGTTGTTTACAGCCATGAAAACTTTCTTGTGTGGATCTTCACCTCTACAGACATACCCGGTCTGAGAATGTATCCGTCTGTATCGATCGCAATCTTAACGGGAACGCGCTGAACAATCTTAATAAATGTTCCCGAAGGATTTTCGGATGGTATAACAGAATAGGCTCCGATGGTCTCAGCCTGTATATGGAGCACAGTCCCGGTAAAGGAAACGCCCGGGTAGGTGTCTACATAGATATCCACCTTTTGTCCCGGCCTGACCGGTCCAACGTGGGTTTCTTTTATATTCGCTTCTATCCACACATCGTTAAGGTCTACAATACCGAAGATGGGCTCGCCCGGGGACATGTTCTGGCCTATATTGGCATACCGCTGTGCGACCCTTCCGGAAATAGGGCTTTTGAGCATAATACCTTCAAGCCTGTTATACGTTGCATCAAGTATATTTTTTGCGAACGCGAGTGTAATCTGTGCTGATTCGTACTGTGACTTTGTTACTTCATATTTTGTTTTCGCATCGAGGAGGTTTTGTTCGCTTGTCCCGCCTCTTTTGAAGACACGCTCCAGACGCTGCTCATTGTTTTTTGCATCCACCAATTCCGATTGCAGGACATCGACGTTGTTCTTGGCCCTTTGGTACTGAATTGATGCTTCAGCATGGGCTGATTTCAGATCCTTATCGGTAATAATATTGGAGAGTGTTACAACGGCGAGTGTTTCTCCTTTGGTAACCGTATCCCCTTCATCTGCGTTCAATTGTGTAATGTAGGTAGGCAGAGGGGAGCTCAGTATTATCAGGTGCGCAGCAACCTGTGCATCTTCAGTATAAGCAAAATTATTCCAGTATCTCCACCACACGAGACCGAAGATGATTCCGGCGATTATCAGTAAGCCGGGAACATACACCCTTGGTTGGGCCAACATTTTCTTTTTGCTTTTCGATTTATGTACTTTTTCTGTTTCTTCCATATTTTTTTCCTTTCCTGTCTCTATTCGGTATGACCTTCTCTCAACCCGATTCAGCGGTTCCCGCCATCCGGTAAGTTGAAATGAAGTATCTTTTTATTTATTGTTTAATAAGACGCTGTCCCCATGATCCTTTCTAACTCTGCAATGGCGAGAAGATAATTGTACTTTGCCTTTATATAATTCATCTGCGCCTCTTTCAGGCCGAGATTGGCATTCAGCACATCAAGATTTGTCGCCAGACCTATCCTATACTGTTCCTGGGCTATGCTTTCGGCTTTCTCTGCGGTACTTAACGCTTCCTGTGCGGCCTTGATTTCATTTTTAGACACGGTTGCATTTGAATATGCAGCCTCTGTCGATATTTTTATGTTGTCCAGGGTCTCCGATTTCAGGAATTCCAGCTTATAATAGTTTGAATTAGCCTCTTTGATCTTTCCTACGTCGGCACCGCCGTTGAACAGCGGTATTGATAAGACGAGTTCTGCCTGATAGATGTCCTGCCATGCACCGGTAAATTCGTTTGAAAGCCAGTTGTAGTTGCCTGCAAGGGCTAGTGTCGGCGAGAACCTGCCGATCGATAACTTCTTATAATCGCTCAGTGCGGAGAGCTGTTTGTTTATTATCTTGAGCTGATAATTGTTCTGCTTTGCCTTGTCCTGATAGTCCTTCAGGTTTTCGGAAAACTCCGGTATAACAACGTTCGAATTGGCGCATATGTCGCCGGTAAAATCAACACCGAGGATATTCCTCAAGGCAAGCCCTGCTATTTTTACGTTGTTCTGTGTGGCTATAAACTGGGGTTGAAGGTTGGAAAGGCTGACGCTTGCATTCAGCATATCGAGCTCCGATGACTCACCCGCATCATACCTGTCTTTTGTTACCCTGTAGTGCTCGGTGGCAAGGTCTATTGAATGCTGAAGGACATCGACGGATTCCGATGCAAGCAAAAGATTGTAATAAGCCTTCTTGACCTGATATACGATCTCTTGCTTTTCGGACTTTTCTTGTTCGGATGCAGACTCATAGAGTTTTTTGGCGGCAGCATAATTGTGGTAGAGCATGCCCCCTGCAAATAAAGTCCACGTGCCGCTGAATCCTGCGTTATACTCGAATGTGGTGTCAATGCGTGCACTTAACGCACTGGGCGGAAAGTTCGGACCAAAGGAACCGGCGGGTATTGGTATCAAGGGTACCTGGTGGGTGAATGTATAGACCCCTGTAGCTGAGATGTCCGGCATAAATCCGCCCCTCGCCTGAACAACCCGTGCCCATGCCGCGTCTTTTTCCTGCTGTGACTGTTTTATCGTCTTATTGTTGTTTATGGCGAGTCTGAGTGCTTCATCAAGATTTAGTGTCTCACATGCCCGAGTTGTATAGGGCAGGCCCAATGCGAACAGCAATAAAACGGATAATATGGTTTTTATTTTCATGTATCTCCTCATTTCACATTTAATATGCCGGATGATAAAATACTTGTTATGTTTTCCGCAACGATAGACGGTGTAATTGTTTCTTTTTTCATGGCCCCCATATGGATTATGTGCTGTATTGCGCCGAAGATCATGGAACTCAGGATGCCGATGTCTACGCCGTTTTTTATTTCGCCGGTCTGTTTCCCTTTTTCCATCAGCCTTATTATTTCATCGTATTTTTCCAGGAAGTCGTTCGTTAGACGCTTTTTTAACTTCCTTGCAAACGTCTTCTTAACATTTATCCATTCGGAGAACACTATCGCAAAAAAATCATTATTCGTGCCGAAATACTCGACCCATGCTATTATCATAGCGGATACGGTTTCGAGGAGGCCGAACTTGTCGTGAAGCTTTTCTTCGTAAAAATTGTGGAATTCGTTCAGTTTGTAAAGGATTGCGTTATAATAGAGGTCGTCCTTGCTTTTGAAGTACTGGTAAAGCGTGCCCACACCCATTTCGACCGCATTGGCGATATCATGCATGGTTGCCTCATAAAAGCCTTTTTCCGAGAAAACCCTGATAGAGGCTTCTATGATCTCCTGATTTTTCCTTAATTTTTCCCTTTCTTTCCTTGTCAGCTTCAAATATATAAATCCTCGTTCAATTTATGAATCATGCTTCTTTTGCAAGAATAGTAATTCACCTTTACCCTGTCAAGTAAAATTGTCCGGTGCGGGAGCAGCCGTACCTCTGTGCCGCAAGGGACGGCCGGGATGTCCGGCGCAGGTCACCATACTATCTATAGAGCTTTCCGGGCTCAGACTTATGTTGACTATTAGTTTAAGATTGTTATACTACAAAAAGTAATGGAAAGACGGAAATTTCATAGAAAGAGAATTAAGGTCATGATAGACTATCTCAGGGACAGCGATATCGAGGTAGGATATACAAAAGACATTAGCAGCGGGGGTATGTTTATCGAAACGAGCAGCATACCAAAGGCGGGCAGTATCGTTTTTGTGGATTTCTTTCTACCCGGGGTCAGAAAGAAGTTCAAGCTGAAAGGCAAGGTGGCCTGGATAAACGGGAACGAAGATACTGCGGGGGAGTCGAAGCCGGGCATAGGCATAGAATTCATAAATCTTGACGAAGACAATAAGAACTATTTGAACACAGGAATTAAAAATTATACGGGGGAACTATGAGAACAAGTAAAAAGGCAACGGAAAAATTAAGACAGACGGATGTTGATAAACTTACCCTGGGGCAAAGAATACGATTGATACGGGGCGATAAGACACAAACGGATTTTGGCGGTTTGCTGGGCAAATCGCAGGATGCGGTCAGTGTTTATGAGACGGATCAAGTTACACCTTCACTGAACATACTTGCAAAGATAGCCGACATGGGAAATGTGACCGTAGACTGGTTATTTTACGGCCCTGCTCATAGAGCACACAAGGACAGCGATCAAAGCTTTGTGTTTAACGGACGCATCATAAAACAGAGGACTCCGGAATGGCTTATTCTCGAAAAAATTGTAAATATAAACGAGGAGAAGACAAAAGAAAAGATCGTAGAACTCGTGAACAGCTACATCAATATCGAGAAGAAGGGCAAAGCTCAGTAATGGCAGCTTATGACGCCACGCAGATAAAAGTATTAGAGGGGCTTGAAGCTGTAAGAAAAAGACCCGCCATGTACATCGGCAATACCTCGGAAGGGGGATTGCACCATCTTGTCTATGAGGTTGTCGACAACAGCATAGATGAGGCTCTTGCCGGATTCTGCACTAAAATTACCGTGATCATCCATGTAGACGGCAGTGTAACCGTTGACGATAACGGCAGGGGTATACCGACAGACCTTCACAAGGAGGAGGGGCGTTCGGCAGCAGAGGTGGTTATGACGAAACTGCACGCGGGCGGCAAGTTCGACAACAAGGTCTATAAAGTTTCGGGCGGGCTCCACGGTGTAGGTGTGTCCGTTGTTAATGCGCTCTCGGAAGACCTCGAACTCGAGATCAGGAGGGACGGCAAAAAATTCTATCAGAGATACAAGAATGGAGATCCTGTAGAGCAGATAAAGACCGTAGGTAAATCAGACTCTACGGGAACAAAGATCAGATTTAAGCCGGACGCCAAGATATTCGAAACCACGACGTTCAGCTTTGATACGCTTTCGGCGCGGTTACGCGAGCTTGCATTTTTAAACCCGGGCGTAAAGATCTCGATTACGGACGAGAGGACCGGAAAATCCAATGTGTTCGAATATGCCGGCGGATTAATAGAGTTTGTACAGCACCTGAATAAGAACAAAACGCTGGTTCACACAAAACCGTTTTTCTTCTCATTTAAAAAAGACCAGATCGAATTTGAGTGTGCGCTGCAGTACAACGACGGATACAACGAAATCATACACTCCTACGCAAACAATATCAGTACGCATGAAGGTGGAAGCCATCTCTCGGGTTTCAAATCCGCGCTGACAAGGGCAATCAATAAGTATGCCGTTGAAAGCGGGCTTACCAAACAAGCGGACATTGAGATAAGCGGTGAAGATATACGGGAGGGACTTACCGCCGTCATAAGCATAAAACTTCCGGATCCGCAGTTTGAGGGTCAAACAAAAGAAAAACTGGGCAACACCGAAATAAAAGGGGTCGTGGAATCGCAGGCCAACGACAAGCTCTTTTCCATCTTTGAAGAAAACCCGCAGATAGCAAAAAATATAATAAAGAAGGTAATAGACGCTGCGCGGGCGATAGAGGCTGCACGTAAAGCGAGAGAACTTGTGAGGAGGAAGAACGCGCTTTCAGGCGGTTCACTTCCGGGCAAGCTTGCGGACTGCCAGGAAAAGGACCCTGCATTGAGCGAACTGTTTATCGTAGAGGGAGATTCAGCAGGCGGCTCTGCAAAGCAGGGGAGGGACAGAAAAAACCAGGCCATTCTTCCGTTAAAGGGTAAAATTTTAAATGTAGAAAAGGCAAGGTTCGAACAGATGCTTGCGTCGGAAGAAATCAGGGTGCTCATCTCGGCATTGGGCACGGGAATCGGGAATGAAGACAAAGACCTGTCCAAACTGAGATACCATAAGATCATCATCATGACGGATGCCGATATCGACGGATCCCACATAAGAACATTGCTGCTCACCTTTTTCTTCAGGCACTTTCCGGAGCTTATTGAGCGGAATTATGTGTATATAGCACAACCGCCGTTATACATGATAAAAAAAGGGAACTCCCAGAGGTTTCTCAAGGATGATACGGAACTAAAAAGGGTTTTGCTTGAAGAGGGTGTCGGTAAACTCCGCATCCTGTTAAAAGACGGTAAACAGCCTGATACCGCTACGCTCATTAAAAGCCTTCTCAATGCCGTTAAATATTACGACATGCTCGAAAAGATAAGCAGGGAGAGGAACACGGAAATATTGGACTTCTTTATTTCGCAGGGCATGGAAGATTTATTCCTGAAGGATAAAAAGTCCAAAAATATGTACGAAAGGTTCATAACAGATTTTAAAAAAGCAACGGGTAAGCTCCTGACAATAACGGAAGAGCTGAACGGTGATGAAAATATTAAGCTGGCCATGGTTATATCAGACAAAGGTGTCATAAGAAAGATGCACTTTGACAATAACTTCATACAATCACCGGAATTCCTGACCTTGAAAACCCTTTATAAAACGATCGTGGAAAAGATACCGCCGCCCTATACGGTAGACGAAGATGCTAAGAAAATATCTGTCAGCACGATTAAAGGGCTGATAGAGTACTGCATGGATCATGCACAAAAGGGATTAGCCATCCAGAGGTACAAGGGACTTGGAGAGATGAACCCCGAGCAGCTCTGGGAAACAACCATGAACCCGGAAAAAAGGGTTATGGTTCAGGTAAGGATAGAGGACGCTGTAGCTGCGGACGAGATCTTTACCATACTGATGGGAGATAATGTGCAGGCGAGGAGGACCTTTATCGAGGATAATGCGCTGTACGTTGTAAACCTCGACATTTAATTATGAAGGTAAAAGAGGCCTTAAAAAAGTACAAAGCCGAAATATACCTGGCCATTCTTTCACTGTATGCGGTAGTTTTGGTACTCGGGGCCATCAGTGAGGTGTTCGACCTCGGATGGTTCAGATGGCTCGGTCCCTGGTAGTCATTTTATTCCCCGGTCATATTCCACGTACGCATACACATTGTGGTTATGGATGGATTCGAGGTTTTCCGCCTCTACGGAAAAACTGACAATCTTTTTGTTCCTCTTCAGTTTTTTGGCCACCTCCCGGACAACATCCTCCACAAACATCGGATTATTGTATGCATGTTCGGTTATATATTTTTCGTCCGGTCTTTTGAGCAGCGAGAACAACTCGGCCGAAGAAGAAGCCTCCACAATATCGACGACCTCTTCTATCCATACGAGTCCTTTAAATCTGAGGTGGACCGTGACAAAGCTCCGTTGATTATGTGCGCCGTATCTGCTTATCTCCTTTGAACAGGGGCACAGTGTTAACACGGGGACACTCACTACAAGGATAAAGTCCGCTCCTGCACCGTTCTTTATGCCTATGAATTTGCAGTTGTATTCCATCAAACTCCGCGAGTGCGTTACCGGGGACTTTTTCTCTATGAAGTAGGGAAATTCTATCTCAAGGTGCGCGGAGTTGGCGTTGAAGCGTTTCTGCATATTTTCGAGGATCTTCGGGAAGTCTTTTATATTGATGTTTCCCCTGTGTTCGTTCAGGATCTCAATAAACCTGCTCATGTGCGTGCCTTTAAACTGTTTTGGCAGGTCGACATACATGTTAATGCTTGCAATCGTGTGCTGAATATCGTTTTTTCTGTCCAGCACGGTAATCGGGTACCTGATGTTTTTGATGCCGACCTTATCAATCCCGATCCCCCTATTGTCAAATGTATTCTGAATGTCCTTCATCGAACCTTTAAACTCCTTATCTTTCCTGCTTATTTGTCCGCCCTGTAGATCGCCCAGTTGTCATCGGATTCCCAGACCGTTACCGAGCTTAAAAAAACCGTGCCCGGCATCTGGGCCGAAAGTGCCTTATAGAAGTACTCCGCTATGTTTTCGGCAGAAGGTTCGATCTTCGTAAAAGGCTCTGTCTCATTGAGGTAACTATGGTCAAGAGCATTGATGATTGTATCAATTTTTTGTTTCAGCACTACAAAATCTATGAGCATCCCGTTGACAAGGGTGTTTCCCTGAACAGCCACTTCCACCTTATAATTATGTCCATGCAGGTTTTCGCACTTGCCGTTATAATTTCTTAACCTGTGTGCAGCTGAAAACCTGCGGATAACGCCTATCTCATACATAGTTGACCTTTCATCATGCCTTCCCGAATACAAGTATTCTTCTAAATGAGCCGTCCGGTAAACTGGTAATAAATTCGTCTGTTTGTTTCAACCCCGGATTAATGTCCTGATCCTCCACTATTTTTGATTTCATAGCAATAAGTTTACCATGGCCTTTTAAATACGGCAGGGACAATTCGGCGAGCTCTTGCAGGGAAAAAGAAGCCCGCGATATTACCACATCAAAACTTTTGCCCATAACCCCCTGAAAGTTTTTTTCCTCTGCCCTTTGATGCAATGCCGTCGCACCTTTCATCTTCAAAAGACCTATCATGTTGTTTATAAAATTTATCTTTTTTAGCCGTGCGTCAAGCATAACGATCTTAACAGAGGGTTGGACGATTTTGATCGGCAGGCCCGGAAAACCCGCTCCGCTGCCGATATCAAGCACAAAATCGTTGCTGCCTATGAATTTTAAAGGGGTTAAAGAATCTATAAAATGCTTTATGATGATATCGGATTCTTTTTCAATGGCAGTCAGGTTTATGAACTGGTTCCATCGCAGCAGTTCATCCATGTACAATTGAAATGCCTGGAGAGTAGTATCACCGTTGTTCCCTATACTGTTTTGTTTGAAGAATGTCTCTAAAAGCGATCTGTTCTCTGGTAGCATGGTTCTTTTTTATTCTTCAATACGGATTAGTCCTGTTTCTTTAGCCTGCCGGGGTACATGTCTCTATAAATTAGTGTCTTGGAAGGCAAAAGCTTTATATATCCCTTCCTCTGCCATGCCGACAGGATCCGGGATACTGTTTCGCGGGTGCTGCCGATTGAATTGGCTATATCCTGCCTTTTCATGTTCCCGGTAACGACCGTATAGTATTCTTCTTTCCTGCCTTCTGTTTTGATAAGCTTATTCATATATTTAATCAGCCGTTCATAAACGTTCAAAAGTGCCAGGTCCTCTATCATTGCATCCGCTTCCCTTACCCGTACGCTCATATCCTTTAATATTTTTATTGCAATGCCGGGGTATGATTTTAAGACGCTTAAAAAGTCGTTGCGCTTCAATATAATAAAATCAGTGTTCTCGATGGTCATGGCATGCGCAGAACGGGGCATACCGTCGAGTAATGACATTTCACCAAAGAATTGACCTGTTCTGAGTACGGCAAGGGTTATTTCCCTCCCTGCACTCGAATAGCGGTAGATCCTTCCGCCGCCTTTTAAAATTAGATACATGGCATCCCCGGGATCATCCTGACGGAAGAGTTCCGTAGCTTTATTGATAGGCTGCTCCCGCAGATACGGCAATAGCTTATCAACCTCGTCATCCGTGAGCTCGGAAAAAATACCGATCTTTTTTATTTCGTGTCCAATCATACCCAATTTAAACAACATACCGCTGTCAAAGTCAACACCGTTACAAACCATGCGATCCCGCAGCAATATTGAAATTCAGCCAACAAGAGTTAATTTATCATAATTATGACGATGACTTCAGAACCCCAGACACCAATAAAGGTATTTCCGGATTTTTCGGATATAGAAATTCAAATGAAGCCGTATTTTGACGAACTGCTCAGGCTGAACCCACCGCAGGGCTCTGAATATAACTTTACCAATATATTTATATGGCGGCATCTGTACAGGTTCAGGGTGTGCCGTGTAGAGGATACTCTCTGCATAAAGGGAACGGACAGGAGCGGCATTGAATCCTTTATCATTATAGCAAAGGATGCGGATGCTTACATGAACACGGTAAAATATCTTGCCGCTGCCTATCAAAGAGAGGGTAAAACACTCAATATGTTCAGGGTGGAGGAGCGGTTTCTTGAATTACTGAAACAGGTATTCCCCACAATGACGTATGAGAATGATCGCGACAATGCGGATTATGTGTATCTTGCTGCGGACCTTACAGGTCTCAAGGGACGTAAATACGACGGCAAGCGCAACCACATAAAAAAATTCAAAGGAAAATACGTCTATGAGTATGCAGATATAACCGACAGGCTGATAGGTGATTGTATAAAACTGACGGAAACATGGTACACCATGAAAAATGATCCATCCCTCGAGCCGGACGTGATTGCTACCAAAGAGGCACTGATGCACTTTGCGGAACTTGGATTGAAGGGCAGTGCAATTACAATAGACGGGGTTGTGAAGGCATTTTCCATCACCGAGCCGCTCAATACGGATACGGCTGTCATACATATAGAAAAATACGATTCAGCGTATGAAGGCATACCGCAGGTAATCAACCAGCAGTTATGCGAACATGTGTGCGGTGCTTTCAAGTACATTAACCGTGAGCAGGATCTCGGAAACCAGGGGTTGCGCCGATCAAAAATGTCGTACAATCCGATCTTTATTCTGAACAAATACAGCGTTCATATATCATAAGACCGGCTGCTCAAGTATTTGACAATAAGCCCCCAAACTGGCAATGAATACTCATGGTAAATCTGCTTGAAGCGAACAATCTCAGGGTCTCCTATAACACGGCGGAAGGAGCGCATACGGTGCTCGACGGTGTTTCCTTTTTTATCGGACAGGGAGAGAGTGTGGGCCTTGTCGGGGAAAGCGGCAGCGGCAAAACGACGCTGGGCTTATCGATCCTGAAACTCCTGCCATCGAATGCGGCTTATACTGCAGGCAGTATTCTTTATAAGGGGAAAGACCTGCTTACCATGGATGAAAAATCCCTGAGCCGGATACGGGGTAAAGATATATCCATAGTGTTCCAGGACCCTCTTGCATCCCTTGATCCGCTTTTTACCGTCGGATATCAGATATCAGAGGCGGTAAAGGCGCACCGTCCCGGCATGGAAAAAGCAGAGCTTGAAAAGGCTGTTGTGTCGATCATGGGGGATGTGGGCCTGCCCGAACCTGTTCGGATAAGGGAACTTTATCCGCATGAGCTGAGCGGCGGCATGAGACAGAGGGTGATGATTGCGATTGCCCTGGTAAACAATCCGTTTCTTCTGATTGCCGATGAGCCTACGACAGCCCTGGACGTAACCATACAGGCACAGATCATAGACCTTTTGAAACACGCAAAAGAGCAGTACAACCTGACCATACTGCTGATAACCCATGACCTTGGCGTTGCCTTTGAGCTTGTGGACAGGCTTATCATCATGTACGGCGGTGTTATCGTCGAGCAGGGCAGCAAGCAGGAGATCTTTTCAAGGCCGTTTCACCCCTACACAAAGGCGTTACTTATGGCGATACCCGAGTTAATGGACATAGCGTTGAATGCCCCGTCAAGACTTTCTGCCATACCCGGCAGTGTACGGGCAAACTATGACAATTATGTAGGGTGCAGGTTTTATGACCGGTGTTCTTACAGGACAAAAGAATGTCTCGATAAGGAACC
This sequence comes from bacterium, assembly GCA_027364825.1. Lineage (GTDB taxonomy): Bacteria > JAMCPX01 > JAMCPX01 > JAMCPX01 > JAMCPX01 > JAJYLM01. The sequence continues at coordinate 12,664 of DAHXOM010000114.1, forward strand.
AGAACTTCAGGAGTACAGCCCCCGTCATCCGGCACGGTGCATCCACCCGCTTCTTTAAATCACAAATCCTCCTGTGGCGGAAAACAGCGGATTAAACCGTTTGAACCGTTTAAACCGTTTAAATCGTTAAGAAGGTGGATCTCAGAGGTGAGCTTTGTCAGAGGAAAATCCGTCTCAGGAGGAGAATGAACAAACTTTCTTATTGCATTTTTCGGGTTAACCTGTTCATGACTTCCTGGGCGTGGTAGGAGCTCCTGACGAAAGGTCCCGCATAAATAAACGGTATGCCGATCTCTTTCCCGAACCGTTCATACTCCCGGTAAATGTCTTCAGACAGGTATGCCTGTACCGACATGTTCTTTAATGTCGGCATGAGGTACTGGCCGATGGTAACGATGTCGCATCCCACGGTCTTTAGATCCTTCAGTACCGTTTTTACCTCTTCGATTGTTTCTCCAAGACCGACCATCAATCCGGACTTCGTCAGCATGTTTTTATGCTGTTTTACGAAATTCAACACATCGAGAGAGCGTCTATATTCAGCCTGCGGCCTTACTCTTTTGTACAGGGAGGGCACAGTCTCTACATTGTGGTTGAATATATCAAAATCAGCTTCCAGTACAAGGAGGACTGCATCCTTATCGCCTTGAAAATCAGGGGTAAGCAGTTCTACGGTTGTCTCAGGACTTATCTCTTTTACAGCACCTGCAACCTTATAAAAGTGATCGGCTCCGCCATCCGGCAGATCATCCCGTGTAACGGATGTTATAACAGCATGCGTTATCCCAAGCTCTTTGATGCTCCGGGCGATCCTGTACGGTTCTCCGGGATCAAGCTCATGAGGGTGCCCCTTATCCACGGAGCAGAACCTGCACGCCCTTGTACAGGTATTACCCATGATTAAAAATGTCGCACGGTTCATCCCGAAACACTCGCTTATATTGGGGCAGCGGGCCGACTCGCACACCGTGTGGAGCCCGTTCTGCCTGAGCATGACTTTTGTTTCATGGACATCACCGCTCAGAACGAGGTTTTTTTTCAGGTACTGAGGGAGCCTTTTAGTCTGCATGATATCTATGGGTTAAATCCCTTTGACCAAAAATGCAATAAGAAACCGCACTGAAATCATCTTATGAGGTTGACTGTACAGGCAGAAGTGTGTAGTTTTGGATTATGGAAATGAACAGAAAACCATTGAAACTCGTACTCTATGCCGCAATCATTCTATTCTGGGCCGGCAGTATTACCTATCTTTTTGCATCCCACCACAGTGAAACATCAATGCCCGTTCTTGCAGGTGTTCAATCGAATGCAGCGCCGGTATCCGAATGGATGGGGCTTTACATGGGAGATAAAAAGATCGGTTACGACCATGAAGAAATAACACCCGTTGCAGGCGGATTTATATTTAAGACAAGGATGTTTATGAGGATAATGCTCATGGGTCAGGAAAAGGAGATAACCACAGTATCCGATACGAAGACAGACAGCGATTATTATTTAAAGAGCATGGATTTTTCTTTGAAGACATCGGGTATGGAGATTGCCGCAACAGGCACGGTTAACAAAGATGTATTGTCTCTGAACCTGAAAGGGCCCGGCGGTACGACAAAGCAGGAAATCCATTTAAAAGAGACGCCCATAAGTTCCGACGGCATTGTTATGAGTATCGTGAGGGACGGCTTCGGCAGATCGGAATATACCTTTCATACATTCGACCCCACGCTGCAGCAGGAGCTCCCCGTGCAGGTAAGGATAGCAGGCAGGGAGACAAGAAACATCATGGGCAGCCCTGTTGATACGTTCAAACTCGAATTAGAGATAAAAGATATGAAGGAGACCATGTGGGTCACCCCGCAGGGCGAGACCGTCGAAGAATTAAGCCCTCTCGGATTCAGGTCGGTGCTTGAACCGAGGACCATAGCACTGACAAAGGGTTGGGGAGGAGAGCCTGTTGATCTTATATCCGCAACTGCAATCAGGGCTGCAGGGGTAACGGTTACGTATCCTGCACGTGTTACGAGGATGGAGGCCTATGTCACCGGCATATCCAATACGGAATCGATACCGTCTTCCGATTTTCAAAGGCAGGAGGGCAACCTCATCTCGGTTTTTGTTCCACAAAACATAGGAACATATACATTACCCTACCGGCATCCGTCCACGATGAAAGGATTGTCCGTAGATGAGGAGCTGGGCAGTAATGCCTTGATCAACACGGATAATGCCGAGATTATCAGCAAGGCGAAAGAAATAATCCATGGGGAAACGGACGCCAGGAAGGCGGCGGAGCTCCTGAATGATTGGGTTTATACTCATGTGAAGGGCACCTTCACGGTTGCACTGCCGCGTTCCATAGATCTCCTGAAAAATCCGCAGGGTGATTGTAAGGCGCACACCATACTGTTTACTGCTCTTGCTCGGGCTGTCGGTTTGCCTGCAAAAATGGCAATGGGTGTTGTGCTGATGCCGGACGGTTATTTTTATTATCATGCATGGCCGCTTGTTTATCTCAACGGCTGGGTACCGGTTGACCCGACACTGGGTGAATTCCCGGCGGATGCGACCCATATCATGCTGGCGAGCGGCAGTATGAACAACTGGATGGACATGCTCGGCGTCGTCGGAAGGCTTCAGATAAACATCATGAAGGTAAATTAACCCGGGAATGCATTTGAAAAACAGGATAATTCGTGGAATGAGTGAAAAAATACTGGAGGAAGGAAGAGTTTTCTCCTTTGCTCGTGAAACAATAGCTCTTTCGCTAAACGGGTCTTTGTCCCCAATAAATATGTTGTCTTTGTCGCGGAACGAGAAGCAGTCCACGCAGAGTACTATGAAAGAATACCACGCGGTTCGCAGGTGTTTCACCCCGTTAGAAAATGCAAAAACTTGTTTTCTGTCAGAATATGGTTTTTGCAATGGTATTTTACCCAACTTGTAATTATGGACTTTCTAACGGGGTTCACTTCACTTCGGATCAAACTCTTCCTTCCCTATTATGATCTTCGGTCTCTTGGGTAAAATGAATAATTATTCTTGTCGCATTGTTCTGGTATACGGAGCCCGATGATGATCTTTCTGTTCTTATTGCTTATTATCGGAGTATCGGCCGGTTTTCTCGGTTCACTTCTGGGACTCGGCGGGGGCATTATAATCGTTCCTGCATTGACCCTGATCCCGTATTTTCACATGACCATACATCAGGCTATTGCCATAAGCATGGTAGGCGTTCTCGCCACGTCCCTGGGCGGGACTGCCCGGTTTCTTTCCGAAGGCCTGACCGATCTGAAGCTCGGGACCCTCCTGATGCTTGGCACGACATCCGGTGCTATTACCGGCAGCCTTTTATCGCACACGCTGAAAAGCAATGTGCTCGAAATGATCTTTCCCATCGTTTTATTCTATGCATCGTACGAAATGCTCAAGAACCAATACAAGGACAATAATCCGGATGAGCCTCGCCGTCATTCCGGAGCCGGTATAGCACTTGCTTTTCTTGCGGGGATATTCGCAGGCATCTTTGGGGTGGGAGGCGGTGCTATTAATGTCAGTGTAATGCACCTCGTTATGGATGCCCCCATGAAGATCGCAACTGCAACGAGCAATTTCATGATTGGTCCTACGGCGTCCGCTGCAACATTTGTATATCTGTTAAAAGGGGCCATTAACCTTTCCGCGGCAACCCCCGTTGTTATCGGTGTTTTCACCGGTGCGAAGATCGGGTCGCGTCTGTTGAAAAGGATCAATACCGTAGTATTAAAACGCATATTTGTTGTGGTGATGATACTGATAGCGGTCGAAATGCTGTATCACGGGATTAAGGGGTTTCTATAATGGCAGGGAATGACCGGAAGATTGTCAGCACGGTTATAAAAACAGGTTCATACACCGGCATAGGTCTGCTTACGCTCGGGTTTGTACTTGAGCTGGTAAATACTTTTATTCATATAAAGTCCGTTATTCTGAAAACATTGGCATTTTCAGGTGTCCTCGTTTTAATATTTACGCCGGTTAGTGCGATGGTCTCCCTCTCTTTCTATTTTGCCTATAACAGGCAATGGCGATGGGCTGCTGCAGCCGCATTTGCCGGCGTACTGATCGTCGCGACATTTATATTTATACGGTAACAAGATTTTAAGAAATTCAAGATTCAAAACTCAAAATTCAAGATTAAGAATTCCATATTCTTGCGCTTTGTGCGAATGAGCCGCTTCCCTGTTGTGTTGTTTTCTGATATTGATCATATCAACCATGAACAAGCCTTATTATAAAAAACCCGGGTTCGTGCTCTACAAAGCAGATACACTGAAACTCCTGGACAAACTGCCTGCAGACTCCATCGACATGATCTTTGCGGACCCTCCTTATTTCCTTTCGGGCGGAAGCTTTACCTGTCAGAGCGGCAGGCGTGCGAGCGTCAAGAAAGGGGACTGGGACATGGGCAGGGGGATAAAGGATAATTATGAATTCCATCTTGCATGGATCAAGGCATGCAGAAGGGTTTTAAAGCCCGAGGGGACAATCTGGGTGAGCGGGACCTATCATTCCATTTACCAATGCGGCTTTGCATTGCAGGTGAATGACTTTCACCTGCTCAATGATATCGTATGGTTCAAGCCGAATGCCTCCCCGAACCTGAGCTGCCGTTTCTTTACCGCAAGCCATGAAACGCTGCTCTGGGCCAAAAAAGACAAAGATTCGAAACATACATTTAATTACAAACTCGTCAAGGCTGGAGACTGGCACGGCGATTTTCTGAAAAAGAAGGATACACAGATGCGGTCTGTCTGGGCAATCAACACGCCGAAGCCGGATGAAAAGAGGTTCGGCAAACATCCCGCGCAAAAGCCTCTTGAACTGCTGAAAAGGATCACCCTTGCTTGCACCGATGAGGGAGATCTGGTTCTGGACCCGTTTACCGGGAGCTCTACAACGGGTATTGCAGCATACCTGTACGGCAGAAGGTTCATCGGTATCGATAGTGACAAGCAGTACCTTGATCTGTCCATTAAAAGATTTGAAGGACTTGGAAATCCCCCCGTTTTTTCCTTTCGTTAGAGATTGCTTCGGTCGCTCCGCTTCCTCGCAATGACCCTGGTGACAATACGTTTTCCGGCTAAAACGATTTGTTTTGCCATGTATAATTTGTTATGGTACGGTCATTTTCTATGCGCAAAGGTTTGACAAAAAAACAAAGATTTTTGAACGCCTGCAACAGACTACCCGTAGATAAGACACCGGTATGGATTATGCGGCAGGCAGGCAGGTTTATGTCTGCATACAGGAAGAAAAGGCAGGCACATTCTTTTATCGAAATGTGCAAGGAGCCGGAGATAGCTGCCGAGGTAACGCTCCTGCCTGTTCAAAGGCTTGATGTTGATGCAGCCATTATATTTGCCGACATACTCTTACCGCTCGAAGGCATGGGGGTTGGTTTCGGTTTTACGACCCATGATGGGCCTGTCATCCACAACCCTATAAGAACTGCAAATCAAGTGAACAAATTGATAATCCCGCAGCCGGAAGAGTCCCTCGGTTACGTGCTGACCGCCATAAAGCTTGTAAAGCAGGAACTCGGCAGCGACACGCCGCTGATAGGTTTTTCGGGAGCCCCGTTTACCCTTGCAAGCTACCTGATAGAGGGCGGACATTCACAGAATTACCTGTTAACGAAAACGATGATGTTGAATGCAACAGATACCTGGCATGCGCTTATGGATAAACTTTCAAAAATAGTTTTACTCTATCTTGGGTCTCAGATAAAAGCAGGGGCTGATGTTGTCCAGTTGTTTGATTCATGGGCGGGTTGTTTGAGCCCCTCTGATTATGAAAAATATGTGATGCCGTATAACAGGACAATACTCAGCGGTCTGAAAAAATATAAAGTACCTGTCATAAACTTTGCAACCAACAATGCAGGACTGCTTGAGCTGATGAGTAAATCGGGCGGGGATGTTATCGGTGTTGACTGGCGGATAAGCCTTGATAAGGCATGGAAACAAATCGGGTATAACAAGGCAATCCAGGGCAACCTTGACCCGGCAGTGCTGTTTGCCTCACCGTCGGAAATAAAGAAGCATGTGAAGTCTATACTGAAAATGGCGGGCAGGCATAACGGACACATATTCAATCTTGGACACGGTGTCCTGCCGACAACGCCGGAGCCCAATGTAAAGGCACTGGTGGACTTCGTCCATGAGCTGTCCGAAAAGTAAAATAAAAGATCTTCCCTTATTCCCTGTCAAAAGCTTAATGGAGAAAATTGTTTTAAATGGCAAATGCGAATGAACATCTGAAAGCAGTCCTTTTGCTCGCGTTCGGCGGGCCGGAGTCCATGGATGAGGTCGAACCCTTCTTAAGGGCACTTATGGAGGGCAGGCAGGTGACGGACCGGCAGATAGAGGCGGTCAGGGAAAGGTATAGATTAATCGGCGGCGGTTCACCGCTGAAGTCTATAACCGATATGCAGGCCCGGGACCTCGAGCTGGTTTTGAACCGGACCAATCCCCCGTACAGGGTCTTTACCGGCATGAGGTACACAGAGCCTTCCATTGAACATGCCGTGGAACAGATCCTTGCGCTCGGTATCCGTGATGTTATAGCTCTGCCTTTATCTCCTTACTACAATAGTGCAAGTACAGGGAGGTATATACAAAGGCTTGAGCAGGCAGCCGCAGGTGCGGGCCTGAACATGAAGATTGTCAAGAGCTTTAATACAAACCCATTTTTTATAAAGGCGATAGAACAGACCATCCAGGTTAGCTTAAAGGACGTTGAGAAACCGTTCATTATCTTCAGTGCCCACAGTCTTCCCGTTGACACGGCGAAGGCAGACGGGTATGTAGAACAACTCGAGCAGACATTGAAATTGATTTTGGACGACCTATCTTTACCGGAGTATGCACTTGCCTTTCAGAGCAGGGGCATGTCCGGCGGTGATTGGCTCGGCCCGGATGTGAAAGATATCATGGATACATGTGCCAAGAACAACAAAAAAAATATTATCGTCGTGCCGTACGGCTTTGTGTCCGATCATGTGGAAACACTGTACGATATCGATATTATGTATCGCCGGTATGCCGGTTCGATCGGACTGAACTTCGTGCGTACGCAGTCACTGAATACATCGGAGCTTTTTATTCAGGCACTGGAAGATGTGGTCACAAATCAGAATGCAATTGGAAATAAAAGAGCTTGAGTAAAGAGCAAAGAATATGAGTTTTTTGCATTTACAGCTATTCTACTGCGTTATCCCTCTTAGATTAAGAGGGATAAAGGGAGTTACGAAGGGCGGGCAAACTCATAACTCCCCTGACCCCTCTTATCTTAAGAGGGGTATGCAGAAAAACATAAAAAGGTAAGAAAAATTATGCAAAGATCTGTCGTAATTATAGGCGCAGGTATATCGGGTCTGTCCGCTGCATACAGGCTGAGCAGGATAAAGACACAGGGTGGCATAGAACTTGACATTACCGTCATTGAAAAATCCGGCTCTGTAGGCGGTACGATACATACCGAGTATCATGACGGATTTGTTATAGAAGCAGGGCCTGATTGCTTTTTTGCCGAAAAACCGTACGCAGGCGTGCTGGTCAAGGAGCTTGGCATAGCTGACAGGCTCATCGGTACCAACAACAAAAATCAAGGCACCTATGTACTCTGGCACAAGAAACTGCACAAATTGCCCGAGGGCGTTATTTTGATGATACCGACGAGGTTCACGCCGTTTGTAACGAGTTCCCTGTTTTCGCTTTCCGGCAAGATGAGAATGGGTATGGAGTTGTTTATACCAAAACGGACCGACGGTATCGACGAAAGCCTTTCGGAGTTTACCGTGCGCCGGTTTGGCAGGGAGGCGCTTGACAGAATTGCCGAGCCCCTGGTTGCAGGTGTACATGCCGGAGATCCGGACACCATGAGTGTCAAGAGCAGTTTCCCGCGGTTTGTCGATATGGAGCAAAAATACGGCAGCCTGATCAAAGGTATGCTGACTGCCCGCCGTGCCATGCAGAAACATACGGCCGGCGGCTCCCCTTCGATGTTTATGACCATGAAAAACGGCTTACAGGACATAATAGATACCCTGCAGCAGCAGTCCGACGGTGTAAGGTTCAGGACAGGCGTTCAGGCACAGTCCATTCAGCGTATGCACAGCGGCAGCGGGGCGTATACCATTACGCTTTCAAATGCAGAACAGCTCCATGCCGACGGCATTATTGTTGCGGCACCGGCTTATGTTTCAGCCGGGCTTGTTTCATATCTGTCGAAAGACCTGTCGGACCTTTTGCTCTCAATACCCTACGTGTCGACAGCAACGATATCGCTTGCCTATAAAAGAGCCGGATTTCATCATGCGTTAAAAGGCTTTGGTTTCGTTGTCCCTAAAAAAGAGAACAGCCATATCATGGCAGCAACATGGACAAGCTCTAAATTTTCCAATCGTTCGCCGGATGATGCAGTGCTGATACGGTGTTTTGTAGGTGGAGCTGCAAATCAGGAGATGGTCTTTCAACCGGACAATGAGATTGTCAGACTCGTTACAGCCGAACTCAGGGACATCATGGGTATTTCAGCGGAGCCGCTGTTTACCCGTATATACCGGTGGGACAGGGCAATGCCTCAGTACACGATAGGCCACGGGTCAAGGGTCAAAACTATAGAGCAGCTTGTTGCAGGGCTCGGCAATATTCAGCTCTGCGGGAGCGCTTACCATGGTATCGGTATCAGCGATTGCATCAACAGCGGGAACATGGCAGCCCAGAGTGTTTTGAAGCAATTATTCGGTTGACGCGGAACA